>NZ_JBFUGJ010000269.1:0-8278 GCF_056402975.1 Mesorhizobium sp. P3_A9
CTCCTTGCCCAGCACTTCCTTCCGGATCGCCAAGCCGCGTTCGAGGACTTCCTTAGACATATGACTGCTCCTGGTTGGGACTGTTTATAGGCTCTGCCTCGACGGCAGACGCTTGCCTTTGCCGGCCCCTTGTGCCGGCGTTCGCGTTGCTTGTCTTCTGGCCGCCCGCTTAGCCGCGCAAAGCGGCAGCAGCCGGCCGGCATCTTTCTTGGTGTCCAGCCTGTCGACAAATTCTTCGATGGCCTCGGCCTCGGCAACGCCGAGGATATTCGCAGCGGCGAGGCGGAAGCGCTCGCGCACCTGTGCCTCGGTGGCGGGCACGACATCGGGCAGGCCCATCGACAGCTTGCGGCCGTCGCCGAGAACCACGTCGATTGCCGCGCCCTGCTGGTTTGGGAACAGCGCTGTCAGATCCGGGCTGGCAACCAGTTCGCTCACTCCGATCAGGCGAACCGTCTCGGGATCGGCGAGATCGCTGTAGATATCCTCCGACAGCCGGCCGTGTGCAAACACGGCTCCCACGCCGAATGGAATGCTCATCTTCGCCTGGAGTGCTCTTTCGAATGGTCCGGTCCGATCGCACCCTGGATACGCAGCGGCGGCGGTCGGAACGCTTATGCGGATGCGCTCGACCGGTGCGGCCTCGGGGCCGATCATCTCGACGAGCTTCAATGCGGTCTGGCAGGCCGTCTGGGCAAAATTGCAGGCCGGCGCCGCCTTGTGATACACGTTGAGGATATCCGCCTCCCCATTGGGGAAGAGTTCGACCCGGCCCGTCATAGGCCGCCTTGCGAGCGCAGCAAAATATCCSGACCGTCCTTCAAATATGTCAGGGCTTCCAAACGCCCCGGCTTTGGCCAGCCGAACCGCCATCCAGGCGTTTCGGGCCGCAAAGCCTGGGTGGAAGAACATGTCCGACCCGCCGCTGTGCGGCCACTGGTTCAGTCCGGACGCGGTGTTGGCAGCCAAGGCAATCGTTGCAGCCATCTGCTGTTGGTCGAGCTTCAGCATCCAGGCGCCACCGCATGCCGATCCGATAGGAGCGACCAGTCCAGTTGGGCGGAAAAGTGAGGACACCGTCGGATCGATCAGCATCCTTCCGAGACGTCCGCCGACCTCATAGGCGACCACCGCCGACCGGAGCAGCTCCATACCGGAAAAGGTATCCGTTTCAGCCAGGGCCAGAAGCAGCGGCCAGACAACCACGCCATGATGGCAAACCGATGCTGCGTGCATGTCCTCCCTGACCAGGCCATGGCCTTTCACCGCATTGACAAATGCTGCGTCCGCCGGTGTCGCCGTCGCTCTCTCGCCAATCATGTGGCCGCCTGCCGCCGCCGGCATCGCGGCGACCGCCTGTCGGCTTGGCTCCAGTTCTGAAGCCTCGAATGCACAGCCGAGAAAATCGAGCAGGCACAGCTTGGCTTTGCTGATGGTCGCCGGACCAAAAACTGGCGCAGCAAGGCTGGCCAATGCAGCTGCCAGTTCCATTGAACGCGTCGTCATCTGCTGCTCTCCACAACGCAGGTCCTAGGCGCGGATCTCCACGCCGGCCCATTCCTCGATGATACGCACCATCGACGTGAAATCCGATTCCGGTCCAAAGCGGGCGTTGGTGGCTGCGAGCATCTGGCGCACCAGAGAACCGCCAACCATGGGCACGCCCAAATTCTCACTCTCATCAACACACATGCGCACGTCCTTGTAGGACAGGGCGGTCGAGAACCCGAAGTCGAATGTTCCTGGCAACACGGCACGAGGAAATTTGTCCTGCGTCGCGCTGTTTCGCCCGCTCGAAGCATTGATGATGTCGCACATCACCGTGGGATCCAGGCCGGCCTTGACGCCCATTGCGAGGGCCTCCGCCGACAGAAGGATGACGCCGGCGGCGATCATGTTGTTTCCAAGCTTGGCAACCTGGGCGCTCCCGGGCGTTTCGCCGCAATAAAACCTGCGGCCAAAATTGGCCAGCACCGGTTCGACATCCTCATAGGTCTGCTTGGGGCAAGAAACCATAACGGCGAGCGTGCCGTTGCGCGCACCTGCAATCCCACCAGATATCGGTRCGTCGACCCATGCAATGCTTCGGCTCGCCAATGCCTCGGAGATGACCTTTGCCATGCTTGGTCCCGTTGTGGACACATCGATAATAGTCTTGACCTTCGAACCGGCCGCGATTCCGTTCGCGCCCAACACCACGTCCCTGACGATGGCGGGCGTCGGGAGGCTGCAGAACACGATGCCGGCCTCATCTCCAACCGCTTGGGGTGATGCAGCAAATGTCGTGTGTTCGGTAGGCAGTTCCGTGGCAGCGTCCGACCGCTTGTCGTAGACGACCACATGGTAACCAGCCTCGGTCAGTCGGCGCACCATCGGCGCACCCATACGGCCGAGGCCGATGAACCCAAGCGTTTGACGCTGCACGACTTTTCCTCTCGAATCTATAGTGGATCTGGCCAGCCTTCGGATTGGCTCAGAGTAGGCCAGTTCCTGCCCTTGCGATAATGCTCGCAACGCGCATAACAGCTTTGCCAAGGGCCTGCCGAACGCTTGTCAACGCTTTCGATGTATCCCAAACTCGTCAATTCGTTGCATGACAACGGAATTCGATCTTCCGCATTGTGCGACGAGGCAAAGCCCATGTTCGATCTAAGGCAGCTCCAGCTATTCATAGCAGTTGCGGAATTCGGGAGCTTTTCGCGGGCCGCCGTCGCGCTGTCCGTGAGCCAGCCGGTTCTCAGCAGGCAAATCAAGTCCCTGGAAGAGAGTGTCGGTATAGCGCTTCTTTACCGCAACGGCCGTGGCATTGTCCTGACCGAGGCGGGCAAGCTTCTGCAGAATTATGCGTCCGCAATCCTCGAGCAGGCCTCGCGGGCAACGAGCGAACTCGGGGCAATGCGATCAAACCCGCGCGGTGCGATCGTGCTTGGAATGCCCCCATCCGTGGGAGTTGTCCTGACCGCGCCCCTCGTCCAGCATTTTCACGAGCAGTTCCCGCAGGTGAGCATGCGGGTGGTCGAGGGGTTCAGTGGCCATCTCCTCGAATGGCTCGTCATGGGCAAGATCGACGTGGCGGTGCTCTACAATGCGCCGCGTATGAACAATTTGCTGGCGGAGCCGATCCTGCGCGACGAGCTATTCCTCCTCGGCGCCAAGAACGATCCCTGCAATCTCGGTTCCTCACCCGTCGACGCCGCAGTCGTTTCGAAGATACCGATGATCCTTCCCGCACGGCCGCATGGGTTGCGAGTGCTGCTGGACCACATCTTCGGCGCGGTCGGCATCGAGCCCAGGATCGAAGTCGAGGTCGAGGCGATGCCTTCGACACTACGCCTCGTGGAGGCCGGAATGGGCTACACGATCTTGTCCTATTCGAGCTGCCACGACCTGGTTGCGCAAGGCAAGATCAGCTACTGGCGGATCCAGAATCCGTCGATTGAAAGGGAGCTGCTGCTCGCAACATCTAGTCAGCGGCCGACCACCACCGTTATCCGGGCATTGACGACCATGATACGCGACGAAGTGCGCGCTCTGCGCAAAATGGGAATCTGGGAGCCGAAGCCGTAAGGCTTCTCCCAGTCATCGGTCCCGCGTCATGCCGGAAGCGATATATCTGTTATCCCGAACCCGATCAGTGAGTTCGCTTCACTTGGCTGCGCGCAGCGGTCACATTGTGGCGAAACGCGAGGAGGAGGGTCCGTGCGTGTGCACGCCCCGTCTGGAGGAGGAGCACCATGACCGACGAGCCAAGAAAGCAGACCCCCGGCGTCTACAGACGCAAGGTCGGCGACGCCATGGTCACCGTGATCAATGACGGTTTTCTCGATATCCCTATGGCCATTCTGCGTGGGACAGAACGTGGCGACATGGAAGCATTGATGCGGGAGCATTTCCACGAGGGCGGTCCCCGCCTCACCGTCAATGCGTTTGTCATCGAGACCGACTCGAACACGATACTCGTCGACGCCGGCGGCGGGTCGACAACGGTCTTTTCGATGGGGCAACTACCGCACAACCTGTCCACAGCGGGCTTCAAGCTCTCGGACTTCGACACGGTTCTTCTGACCCACATCCACCCCGATCACTCGAGCGGGCTGATGGACGAAGCCGGCAAGCCACTCTTCCCGCGCGCCGACATCATCGTCCACAAGGATGACTTCGACTTCTGGTCCGATACCGAGCGGCGCGGTCGCTCGGCCGCTGCGGTACCCTATACAGGTTCCGCCGACGCCTTGCTTTCAAGCCATCGCGGGCGTTTTCGCCCGGTGGACGGAGGCGAAGTGATGCCGGGCATCACCCAGTTGCCGCTTCCCGGCCACACGCCGGGCCACAGTGGCTATCAACTCGATTCCGCCGGCGAGACACTGGTGATGTGGGGCGACACGGTGCACGTGCCGGAACTCCAGATTCCCCTGCCTCAGATTACCAGCGAGTTCGATGTCGATGAGGCGTTGGCAGCTGAAAACCGCCGCAAGATTTTCAACCATGTCGCAAGCGAGCGCCTGCTCGTCACTGGCGGCCACCTGCATCTGCCGGGCTTTGCCCATCTGGTGAAGGCCCATGACGGCTTTCGGCTTGTACCCGAAGCCTGGCGGGTCCAGCTCTAGGCGGTTCATGAAAATGCCAAGGGCCGGCTCCAGGAGGAGCCGGCCCGTTTCTGTTCGCGCTTGGGAGGTGCGACAGTCCGATCAATCGGTGACTTCAACCCAGGTCTTGCTCTTGGCGTCATGCTTGACGAGCGTGACCTGAGCCGCGGTGATGGTGATGTGGCTTGTCTCCGAGAAGCCGATATTGCCTGTCATGCCCTTGAAGTCCTTCACGGCGTTGAAGCCTTTTTGCAGGTCCCCCGGCTTCGTCGACTTCACATCCTTGATCACCTGCGCCAGCATTTTGATGCTGTCGTAGGCGCCTGCCGAGAAGGGCGTGGCATCGACGCTGAATTTTTTCTTATAGGCGTCGCGGAATGCCAGGAGTTCCGGGCTGGGGTGCAGTTCGGTGGTCAGCATGGCGGTGATCATGCCGTCGGACAGGTCGCCTGCCAGGCTCGAGAAGGTGTCGTCGGCATTCGTCTCGTCATTGCCGTATACGATCGCTTCGTAGCCGATCGAGTGAAGGTCCTGCATGAACGCGGCCTGGTCCTGCGGCGTCAGCCACACATCCACGCATTTGATGCCTGCCGCCTTGATGGCGTTGACTTCGGGCATCAGGCCGGCAGTGGCGCCCGTCGACCAGTTCTCGGTGATGGTGTGATCCATCGCAATTTTCTTGCCAGCCTTGTCGTAGGCCAGCTGTATGCCGAAGAGTCCGCCCTGTCCGTAGGTCGAGGGATCGTGCAGCACGGCAAGCCCGTCGGGGCAATGCTTCAGGGCGTGCTCGCCGATCTTCTCACCCCAGGCGAAGGTGTTGAGACCGAAGTCGAACACCCATGGATTTGGTGGGCTCGTCGGTCCCTTCGGGTTGACGGTCAGTCCGCCGTCGTCGACGACGCCGATCGTCGGGAACTTGTGACGCTCGGCAAGCTGCGCGGTCACCGGGCCGGTATCGGGGGAACCCGCGATGACAATGGCGCCGGCCGACATCAGCTTTTGATAGAGCTGACCCGACAGTGTCGCCGACGCGTTGTCGTTGTGCGCGTCGAGCTTCAACATATGGCCGTCGACGCCGCCGGCGGCGTTGACCTCATCGACCGCCATCTGCGAACCGTTGACCGTGGCAACGCCTGTCGAACCGTAGGCACCGGTGGTGCCGGCGATCAGGCCAACAAGATAGTCGTCGGCAGCATTCGTCTGGATGGTTGCACCGCATAAGGCCGTTGCGGCCAGCAGCAAGGTAGACGTCGTCGCGAGCTTATTCATGTTGTTCCCTCCCTGCGATCGGCGGGCCTGTCTCCGACAATCCGATCGCCCTTTTTGCCCTGCGCCTCACTGGGACGCGCGTGTCTTCGCCCGGAATTTTGCCACCCACGACCCCCATCTTGTCAACGCGGGGTAAGCCGCTCGGGACGGGGTAAGAACTCTCCCAAAATGCAGCCCCGGAAGGAATTACATTGGCGCGATCGCGGCGGGAGAGGCTCACAAGAGAGAGCGCTTCCATCAGATTAGACGATTGATATAAAAAGATTTTTTGTCTTGCCTGCGATTGACGAAGAAATCGGTCATGCGTTTTTCGTCAGCGCGCAGCGCTTCTGTTATCGGTCGGGTCGGCGCACCGTTCGTCGCGTTCCTCATAGCTGTTATGTCACCGGCATTAGCTATTTCCGCGCGGGCTTTTTCGACTAGGTGTTCGGTATTGGCGCAGCGTGTCAAATGCGGACGTTGCGACAGGAAGCCCGGCCCGACAGGTCCCGTGAACATGGTAGGGTCGACCGGACGGACGCGACTTCCGCGGAGCGGTCGAAGCGGCAAGAAAGCCGGTGACGGCCGGATGATGGGGAGCCAACAGTGCTGCAATTCTTGCTGAGTGGCATTGCCATAGGATCGGTCTACGGTCTCATCGGCATGGCCTTGGCAATCTCGTTCTACGTCACTCGCATCATCAATTTCGCCCAGGGCCAGCTGATGATGGTGACGGTGATGATCACCGCAGAGTTGGTATCGTCCGGCTATCCGGTCTGGCTTGCCGCTGCTGCCGGGCTGGTCTCATCGTGCATCATTGGCGTTCTGTCCTATCTGATTGCCGTGCGGCCAATCCTGCTGTCGAACCGCTTCAGCTTCGGCTGGCTTGTATCAACGCTGGGCTTCGCGGTGATCGTCGAGAACGCTGCCGCCTACATTTGGGGGCCGACGTCGCAGGCCTTCCCGCCAATCCTGAACAGCATCAGCGTGCCGATCGGAAACGCCGTGCTCACCGGCCAGCAGCTTCTCGCGATCGCCACCGCCGCCATTCTCGCCGCCGGCTTCGAAATCGTGCGACG
Source organism: Mesorhizobium sp. P3_A9 (assembly GCF_056402975.1). Classification (NCBI taxonomy): domain Bacteria; kingdom Pseudomonadati; phylum Pseudomonadota; class Alphaproteobacteria; order Hyphomicrobiales; family Phyllobacteriaceae; genus Mesorhizobium; species Mesorhizobium sp. P3_A9. The sequence continues at coordinate 6,914 of NZ_JBFUGJ010000269.1, forward strand.
ATATACGCTGTTCGGCAAGCTCGGCATGGCGACGGCAGCGGATCCGGAAATGGCATCCGCCATCGGCGCCAACACCACCGTGGTCGCCATCGTCGCTTTCGCCATCTCCGCGGCCTTTGCCGGCATCGCCGGATTGCTCATCGGGCCGACGACCTTCGCCAACCCTTATCTAGGCGACACGTTCGGTACCTATGGCTTCATCGCCATGATGATCGGCGGCGGCACGGAGCGGCCGATCGCTGCCATGTTCGGCGGTCTTGTGCTGGGCGTCTGTGCCGAAGGCGCCAACGGGCTCATCAATTCACAGGCTTCGGACTGGTTTCCCTTCATCGTGCTCGTCGTCATCCTGATCGTCTCGCCCAAGGGTCTGTTCAGTGCCAGCAATCCGCTCTTCCGTCCGCGCCGTCCGGCAGCGGCGAGCCGCTGAGGAGCGGGGTATGAATTTCACGACCGATCGCCAGGCATCGGCGGCCATCCCGCAAGCCGGCGGCTGGCGCACCGTGGGGCTTCTTGCCGTCATTCTGGCTTACCTGGCGGCGACGGCCTATGTGGCGCGATCCGATCTCGGCCTGCAAAACCTCGTGCTGGTGGCCGCCGTCTTCGGCATCCTCGCCATCAGCCTGGATCTCGTAGCGGGCATGCTGGGGCTCTATTCTCTTGGCCAGGGTGGGTTCTTCGGGATCGGCGCCTATGCGACGACAATCGTCGCCAACGACTATGGCTGGAATGTCTTCGGACTGTTGGTGATCGTGCTCGTCGCGGCCGGCCTCGTCGGCGTGGCCGTCGGCGCCATGTCCCTGCGCGTCAGCGGCCTATACTTCGCCATCACCACCTTTATCTTCACCTTGGTGCTGACGGTCCTCGCGACCGATATGGTCAATGTCACCGGCGGGCTTCAAGGTTTGCTCGGCCCGGCCTTTCCGGACTTCCCAGACGGTCTGCAGTGGCTCGGCTCGCCATTGGTCTGGTGCACGATGGCCGGGCTTTTGCTCTGCCTGATGCTGGTCTGGAACATCCGCCATTCACCGTTCTATCCGATCCTGCTCTCGATCCGCGACGCCGAACCGTTCGCGGAGGCGGCGGGCGCGCGCACCGCGGCGATCAAGGTCGGCGTTTTCGGGGTCTCGGCGGCGATGGCCGGCGGAGCGGGATGGCTGTTCTCCTTCCTGGGCGTCGTGTCTCCGAGCCAGTTCGACTGGTCGGTATCGCTCAATGTTCTGGTGATGGTGCTGATCGGCGGCATCAACACGACGATCGGTCCTGTGATCGGCGCGATGTTCGTCTCGATGTTCCCGAACGTCGTCAACATCAATCCGTGGCTGCAGGAGATCGTCTATGGCGCGCTTTCTATTCTCGCCATCACGC
>NZ_JBFUGJ010000270.1:0-8253 GCF_056402975.1 Mesorhizobium sp. P3_A9
ACGGGGGAGAGGAAGGGCGCCAGGGCTAGAAGCGGCTTTGCCCGCAAGCTTGGGAGCGCCGACCTCGCCTGATTTCCTCTCCCCCGTCGATCGGGGGAGAGGTGGCCCGAAAGGGCCGGAGTGGGGGTCGATCTCCCGCCGCGACGTACCAAAGAATCTGCTGGAGCAGAACCCATGACCAAGCTTGACCCTGCCATCAAAGTTCGCCACGAGCCGATGCGCATTGCCGGCAGGAAAGTCGATGCCGATGGCGTCGTCGAGGTGCGCTATCCCTGGAACGACACTGTTATCGGCACCGTTCCGGCCGGCCGCGCTGAGCATGCGCGCCAAGCCTTCGAGATCGCCGCCGGCTACAAGTCGAAGCTGACGCGCTACGAGCGCCAGCAGATCCTGTTTCGCACGGCTGAAGCGCTGGCGTCGCGCCGCGAGGAAATCTCCGATCTCATCACGTTGGAACTCGGCATCTCCAAGGCCGACTCGCTCTACGAAGTCGGCCGCGCCTATGACGTGTTCACGCTGTCGGCGCAGATGTGCATCCAGGACGACGGCCAGATCTTCTCCTGCGATCTCACCCCGCACGGCAAGGCGCGCAAGATTTTTACCACCCGCGAGCCTCTGAAGGCGATCTCGGCGATCACGCCGTTCAACCATCCGCTCAACATGGTCTCGCACAAGGTGGCGCCGGCGATCGCCACCAACAATTGCGTGGTGGTCAAGCCGACCGAGCTGACGCCGATGACGGCGCTGCTTTTGGCCGACATTCTCTACGAAGCCGGCCTGCCGCCGGAAATGCTGTCGGTGGTAACCGGCTGGCCGGTCGACATCGGCAACGAGATGATAACCAACGAGAATATCGACCTGATCACCTTCACCGGCGGCGTGCCGGTCGGCAAGATGATCGCCCGCACCGCCGGCTACAAGCGTCAGGTGTTGGAACTTGGCGGCAACGATCCGCTGATCATCCTCAACGATTTGTCGGACGAGGATCTGGCAAAGGCGGCGGACCTGGCGGTGGCCGGAGCGACGAAAAACTCCGGCCAGCGCTGCACGGCGGTCAAGCGCATCCTCGTCCAGGAAAGCGTCGCCGACCGCTTCGTGCCGATGGTGCTGGAGCGGGCGAAGAAGATCCGCTTCGGCGATCCGATGGACCGCTCGACCGACCTCGGCACCGTGGTGCACGAGAAGGCGGCAGCCCTGTTCGAGGCCCGTGTTCATATGGCCGCCGAGCAAGGCGCCGACATCCTCTACAATCCGGGCCGCCAAGGCGCGCTGTTGCCGCCGATCGTCGTCGATCGCGTGCCGCACACATCCGAGCTGGTGATGGAAGAAACCTTTGGGCCGATCATCCCGATCGTGCACGCGCCGGACGATGACGACGCACTCATAGCACTGTCCAACTCCACCGCTTTCGGCCTGTCGTCGGGCGTCTGCACCAACTCCTTTCCGCGCATGCAGAAATACATTGCCGGCCTGCAAGTCGGCACCGTCAACATCTGGGAAGTGCCGGGCTACCGCATCGAGATGTCGCCCTTCGGCGGCATCAAGGACAGCGGCAATGGCTACAAGGAAGGCGTCATCGAAGCGATGAAGAGCTACACCAATGTGAAGACATTTTCGCTGCCCTGGTCCTGACCGGGTCAAACCAACTGGCAGACCAACCGAGGGGGCGTTTTGACGCTCCCTCATTCGTGTTTCGGAGACGGTGATGGCCGCGATAACTGAGCTTGTGCATACCGAGGGCGATTCCAACACCACAGCCGCACGCGGCCGCTGGGATGTCGGCCAGGACGATCCCCGCATTCGCGGCCTGCTCGACCGCGACGCCGCCGCCTTCATGCACCAGAGCCTGTCCAGCCCCTGCCTGTCGACGATCGCCAAGGCGGAAGGCATCTGGATCGAGGACACCGCCGGCCGCCGCTTCATGGATTTCCACGGCAACAGCGTGCATCACCTTGGCTATGGCCATCCGAGATTGGTGGCGGCGATCAAGAAGCAGCTCGACGATCTCTGCTTCGCACCACGCCGCTTCACTTGTGAACCCGCCGTCGAGCTGGCCGAAAAGCTGGCAGCCCTTGCGCCCGGCGATCTCGGCAAGGTGCTGTTCACCACCGGCGGCTCGGACGCCATCGAGGTGGCGCTGAAGATCGCGCGCGCCGCGACCGGCCGTTTCAAGACGGTTTCGTTCTGGGATGCGTTCCATGGCGCCGGTTTCGGTGCCGCGAGCGTTGGCGGCGAAGCAACCTTCCGCTCGCACATAGCCGGGCCGATGATGACCGGCACCGAGCACGTCGCGCCCTGGGACGGTTACCGCTGCCCCTATGGCCACGATTCCTTGGAAGCATCCGGGATCGCCTGCGCCAACATGATTGCCTATGTGCTCAGCCGCGAGCAGGATGTCGCAGCTGTTATCGCCGAGCCGATGCGGGCGACGCCCAACCCGCCGCCGCCCGGCTTCTGGAAGCGCGTGCGCGAGGCCTGTGATCGGCACGGCACGCTGCTGATCTTCGATGAGATCCCGACCGGCCTCGGCAAGACCGGAAAATTCTTCGCCCATGAGCATGATGGCGTGACACCAGACATCGTCGTTCTCGGCAAGTCACTCGGCGGCGGCATCTTGCCCATCGCCGCTGTGATCGCCCGCCGCGACCTCGACGTCACCGGCGGCTTTGCCATTGGTCACTACACCCATGAGAAGAACCCGGTGACGACGCGCGCGGCGCTGACCACCATCGACATCATCCTGGAGGAAGGGCTGGTCGAGCGTGCGGCCGAGCTTGGCCAACATATGCTGGGACGCATGCAAGACCTGATGGCGCGCTCGCCCCATGTCGGTGACGTCAGGGGCAGGGGGCTGATGGTCGGCGTCGAACTGGTCGAGGATCGCGCCACGCGGCAGCCCGCCCGTGAGCTCGTCGAGCGCGTCTTTTACGCCTGCCTGGAGCAGGGCCTGAGTTTCAAAGTCAGCCAGGGCAATGTGCTGACGCTGTCACCGCCACTGGTGATTTCGAAGAATGATCTCGACCGTGCGCTCGACATTGTCGAGGCCGCCGTGCTGGCGGCCTGATCGTGAAGGCTGTGCGCACCGATCAGGAGCTCGAATGCCCTGGCATCGATGCCGGTCTGCGGGCGAGGGGCGTCGAGTTGGCAACGCTGCCTGACGGCATTCCCGAAGACGATCTCATCGAGGCCGTCGCCGACGCCRATCTTCTGCTGATGTGCTACACGCCGATTACCGCGCGGGTGATCGGCGCCGCGCGGAAATTGAAGGGCATCGTCAAATATGGCGTCGGCGTCGACGCCATCGACATCCCCGCCGCGATGCGGCGCGGCATTCCTGTCGTCAATGTGCCCGAATATGCCGAGGAAACCGTCGCCGAAGGCGCCTTCGCCCTGATGATCGCGCTGGCCAAGCGGCTGCCGGCGATAACGGCGGCGGTGTCGCGTGATGGCTGGGTCTGGCCGGAGCAGCGCTGGCTCGGGCGCGACATTTCCGGCGCCACGCTTGGCCTCGTCGGCTGCGGCAAGATCGGCCGCAGCATGGCACGCATGGCCGGCCAGGGATTTCATGCCCGGGTTCTCGGCTTCGATCCCGGTGTCGATGCCGCGACCATGCACGCCGCCGGCATCGACAAGGTCGACGACCTGCAAGCCATGCTGCGCGTCTGCGATTTTGTCTCGATCCATTGCGTGCTGAACGACAGGACGCGCGGCCTGATCGGCAAGGCGGAACTCGCCTGCCTGAAGCCTTCCGCCATCATCGTCAACGTCTCACGCGGCGCACTCATCGATGAGGCGGCCCTTGTCGAGGCGATCATTGCCGGGCGCATCGGCGGCGTCGGGCTCGACGTCTATTCGGTGGAGCCGCTCTCCAGGTCGGCCCATCCGATGCGTGCGCTTTTCGATCGCGACAACGTGATCCTGTTTCCGCATCTCACTTTCTTCACGCACGAAGCGATGCGCCGGCTCGAGGACGACACGCTCGCGCGTTGTTTCGAGATCCTCGACGGCCGGTCGGTGACCATCCGCTCGCATGACCCGCGTTTGCGGGCGCAGACGTCAGGCGTTCTGTTCAGCTGATAAAATATATCTTTCAAAGGGATAGGCGCTTTCCGCGTAGCCACGATCGCGGCCCGCGACAGGGATGCGACAGTTCTATGACAAGTATCAGTAGAAGCTTGTCTGTCATAAAATAAATAGATTTTACTTATCGATCGCCGATCCCCAAAGTTGTCACAACGACGACATCCAATCGGCTCAACGTCCGCCAGAGACACGAAGCCGATCGGTCCTAGTGCATCGCAGAATGTGCCAACAATCACAGGGGAACTGATCCATGAAATCGCGAAACGCAACCATCGCCATGACCTTCGCCGCGTCGCTGCTGGCGTCGTCGGCTCTCGTCGCACCGGCACTCGCCGACGGCGTCGTCACCATCTATTCCGCCGACGGCCTGCATGACGGCAATGGCAGCTGGTACGAGACCGAATTCGCCGCCTTCACCAAGGCCACCGGCATCACCGTACAGTATATCGAGGCCGGCTCCGGCGGTGTCGTCGAGCGTGTCGCCAAGGAAAAATCGAACCCCCAGGCCGACGTGCTGGTGACCTTGCCGCCCTTCGTCCAGCGCGCAGCCGCTGACGGCCTGCTGCAGGACTACAAGCCGGCAGGCGCCGACCAGATCGACGGCGGCGCTGACAAGTACCGGCCTGTCGTCAACAACTACATGAACTTCATCTACAACAGCGCCGTGCTCTCGGAAGCGCCGAAGAGCTACAACGACCTGCTCGATCCCAAGTTCAAGGGCAAGATCCAGTATTCGACCCCCGGCCAGGCCGGTGACGGCACCGCCGTCATGCTGCAGGTCATCCATGCTTTCGGTGGCGAGGACGCCGGCTTCGCATTCATGAAGAAGCTGCAGGACAACAATGTTGGCCCGTCCGCTTCGACCGGCAAGCTGACCGCGCTGGTCAACAAGGGCGAACTGCATGTCGCCAATGGCGACCTGCAGATGAACATGTCGCAAATGGCCGACAACCCGAACATCAAGGTGTTCTGGCCGGCCGGTCCCGACGGCGTGCGCTCCACCTTCGCGCTGCCTTACGAAATCGGCCTTGTCACCGGTGCGCCCAATGCCGACAACGGCAAGAAGCTGATCGACTTCCTGCTCGCCAAGGAAGCCCAGTCGACCATAAGCTCGGTGGCGCTCGGCATGCCCGCCCGCAAGGACGTCAAGCCCGATGACGCCAACTTCGCCAAGGCGCAGGAAGCGATGAAGGGCGTTACCATCTGGTCGCCGAATTGGGACGAGGCGCTGAGCAAGCTGCCCGACTACGTCAAGAAGTGGAACGAAGCGACCGGAAGTTGACCTCCAAAGGAAACCATCCGGAGAGCTTCGCCATGTCGGCTGTCGCCTTTACTGGTACCAGTGTCATGGACATCGACGCCGCGAAAGTTCGCGGCGCCGGTTCCAATGTCCACTTCGACAAGGTCAGCGTCGCCTATGGCGCGCATGTCGTCCTGCATCCACTGACCCTGGATATCGCGCCGGGCGAAATCCTGGCGATGATCGGCCCGTCCGGCTCCGGCAAGACCACCGCCTTGCGCGCTGTTGCCGGCTTCGTGCGGCCGGCAAGCGGTCGCATCCGCATCGGCGCCACCGATGTCACTGATCTTCCGCCTTACGAGCGCGGTCTCGGCATGGTGGTGCAGAACTACGCGCTGTTTCCGCATATGCGGGTCGAGGACAATGTTGCCTTCGGCCTTAGGGCACAAGGCGCCGACAAGGCGCTGATCGGCGAACGGGTGAAAGATGCGCTCGCCACGGTCGGCATGGCGACTTTCGCCCGGCGTTATCCCCGCGAACTTTCGGGCGGCCAGCAGCAACGTGTCGCGATTGCCCGCGCTCTGGCCGTGCGGCCGCGCGTGCTGCTGCTCGACGAGCCGCTGTCGGCACTCGACGCGCAGATCCGCCGCAACATGGTCGAGGAGATCGCTCGCCTGCACCGCAGCTTGCCGGGCCTTACCATCCTCTATGTCACCCACGACCAGACCGAGGCGCTGACGCTTGCCGACAAGATCGCCATCATGCGCGACGGCCGGGTCTGTTCGCACGGGCCGACGACGGAACTCTACCGCCGCCCGCCGAACCGGTTTACCGCCGAGTTCCTCGGCCGCGCCAACCTCTTGCCGGTGACCGTTGCCGAGGGCGTTGGTGCGAAGGGTTTTGCCACGGCAAGGCATGGCGACGTAGTGCTGACAGGCGCTGGGCGTGACGAGAAGGCCGGCGACAAGAGCCTGCTCTGCATAAGGCCGCAGCATCTCAGCCTGACGGCCGACAGCGAGCACAGCAACCGCATCGTCGGCACGCTGAGGGAAGTGCACTGGCAGGGCGAACTCACCCATCTCGTGCTCGATGTCGACGGCACACCGGTGCGCGTTTCTGCAACCAAGCTGCCGATTGCGCTGCCAGAACCCGGCGCCAAAGTGCCGCTGTTCTTCGCGCCCGCCGACACCTCGCTGCTTCCGGAAGACGCCGGTGTCTGACGCGATCGCTTTTCGTGCGCCGGCGATCCGCAGGGAACCCGGCAAATTCTGGATCGTGCCGCCGGCCGCCCTGCTGGCGCTGCTGTTCTTCTATCCGCTGGCGCTGATCGCCCGGCAGGCCTTCCTCGACGACAGCGGTGTCGCCAATGCCGCCGAGATTTTTCGCGTGCTGCATTCGCGCTTCTTCCTCAACGCGCTGATCAACACGGTGACGATCTCTGTGACGGCGACGGCCGGATGCCTGATCGTCGGCCTCGTGCTGGCGCTGATCCTCGCCTTCGTGCCGTTCCCCGGCTCGGGCTTCATCGCCCGGCTGATTGACACGTTCATCGCGCTGCCGACCTTCCTGGTGACGCTCGCCTTCACCTTCCTCTACGGCTCCGCCGGCATGCTCAACGCCGGGCTGATGGAGACCTTCTCCCTGCCGCTGCCACCGGTCGATTTCCTCTATTCGACCTGGGGCGTGGTGCTGGCCGAGGTCACTGTCTACACGCCCTTCATCCTGCGGCCGCTGCTCGCCGCCTTTTCACTCGTAGATCGTGGCCAGATCGAAGCGGCGAGCGTGCTTGGCGCACGCCCGTTCCGCATCGTTCGCCAGGTAATCCTGCCGGCGGCAGTTCCCGCGCTCATCGCCGGCGGCAGCCTGTGCCTGCTGTTGACCGTCAATGAATTCGGCATCGTGCTGTTCATCGGCGCCAAGGGCGTCATCACGCTGCCGCTGCTGATCTACGGCAAGGCGATCCAGGAATCGGCCTATCAGGTCGCCTGCATCATCGCCGTGGTCAACATCGCGCTGTCGCTCGGCCTGTTCGGCCTCTACCGCTTCGCAGCCGGCCGGTTGGGAGTCTAGCCATGCTGGTCTGGTCGCGCCCCGGTCGCATCGTTTTGTGGGTGCTTTTCGCGCTGATCTTCGGCGTGCTCTTTTTGGCACCGCTGGCGGTCATTCTCCTGTCCAGCCTTGCCGACCAGTGGAACGGGGTGCTGCCCAATGGCCTGACGACGGAGCACTACACCGATGTCATCAGGGGGTCGGCGTGGAATTCGGTCAAGGCCAGCCTGATCACCGGCTTCCTGGCCAGCGCACTGGCGCTGGTCAGCGGCACCTGGGCAGCCCTGTCGCTTCGCCTCCAAGGGCCTTCCTTGAAGCGGCTGCTCGGCCTGCTGTTCTTTATCCCAAGCGCGGTGCCTTCGGTCTCCGTCGGCCTTGGCTTGCTGGTCGCGTTCAGCCATCCGCCGCTGCTGCTCAACGGCACGGTGGCGATCGTCATGATCGCGCATTTCGTGCTGATCTCGGCCTTCACCTTCGGCAATGTCTCGGCCGGCCTCGCGCGGCTTTCCCCCGACTTCGAACAGGTGGCCTCAAGCCTCGGCGCGCGGCCGGCCTACCGGCTGTGGCACGTCACGCTGCCGCTGCTGGCGCCCTATCTGGTCGCCGCATTCGGCTTGAGCTTCGCGCTGTCGATGGGCGAACTCGGCGCCACCGTCATGGTCTATCCGCCAGGCTGGGTGACGCTGCCGGTGTCGATCTTCAGCCTCACCGATCGCGGCGACATCTTTGCCGGAGCAGCGCTCACCATGATCCTGGTGGCGGCAACGCTGGTCCTRCTGCTCGGCCTGGAGCGCATCACCAAGCGCGCCACCGGTGCATAGCGCGGACTTCGTCAGGCCGGCTTGCGCTCGACGATGTAGATGTGGTCGGCCGCTAGCACC
>NZ_JBFUGJ010000271.1:0-8236 GCF_056402975.1 Mesorhizobium sp. P3_A9
TCATATAGCTATCCTTGTCGGACGGCAGCCCGGGTGCTTTCGGGAAAATTTCGGCCACCGCATCGCGCTGTGATTCCCAGATGGCGTGGAGCCTTGTCACGATCGGCGGCGCGCCTGACGTGATGGCAGTAACGCCGACCTGCCCGGCGAAAGGATCGGACTCTCGAATGTCATAGCTTGCAGCCTTGAACGCGGCGACGATCTCGTCAGAGAAGGCATCGCGCCCTATGCGCCGAAACGCGCCGGCAAGCCGCCCGGCGATAGCCGAATGGCCTCCATCGAGCAAAAGCCCTAGCACGCCTGAGACACTGCGTAATGAAGCCATAGCAACCTGGGCTTCGATTGGGTAACGCTGGAAGAATGCCTCGGGCACACGGACGAGGGCGGCATTGACGGGAAACAGGCGCAAGCCGTTCTTCTCCGTCAGGTTTTCAGGCATATCCTTGATTTTGAGGTCGTATAGCGATGTGCCAAACAGCAGGTCGATTTTATTGTTGCCTCCGTAAGGGCTGCTGACCACCACCTGCGGTGGGATCGCAGCAGCCTCTGCGTGCAGGAGCAATGATTGCTCGGGAGAAAGGTACCACGCCTTCCCGAAACGCTCGTTGCAATACATCGCGCAAAACTCCCAGAAGCTGGCATACCAAGGCGTCGTGTCTTGCTCCTGCGCTTGCGGTCCGGTGGACATCAACCACCCTTTGATCACCTCACGGAGGAATCCGTTTTGGAGTAGGCGTTCACGATGGACCCGGGTGATCTCTTGAGATTTGAAAATGCGGCGCCCTCCTGCCTGCAGGTCCTGAAGGATGGCGAGGGATTCCGCGAGTTTTTCGTGAGGCTTAGCCATGGCTGTGCCCTTGCAAGTTTCTGGTGCCGTTCAAATACAAGTATATAGAGATGTGTGATCGCAAGTCAATTACGCTGCGCAAATACAAGTTTTTGGTGATGTGTCATTACAAGTTTTTGACGCTGGACAGACGAGAAAAATCTTAAATCTCAATGAGATATACGGATATATCGCTGCCGACGTCACCATGAAAAACCGGGTTTGTAGGAGGCAGCTGCAAAGCTTACGCTCCTGTTGGCAGAATGATGGCAACAGGAATTCGCGACATCGAGCTTACCGGCATCGGTTCACATTTGCCTTTCGGAACAACTATCATATCGACCCGACAGGCCGCCCCATCCCGTAACAGTGAGGTGGCGATGGCCCTAAGGGACTTTCTGTCAAAGAGCATGAGCTTGCTTTCGTCGAGCACAATCTGAGTTCCGTATCGACAACTGGCCGTCGCAGAATACCGGGTCGGTTAGATAGGCAGCACTTCCGAGCGCTTGACCTGGCCAAGCGCGAAGCTGCTTTCGATCGACGCGATGTTGTCCAGCCGCGTCAGCTTGTCCTTGATGAACCGCTCATAGGCCTCGAGGTCGCGCACCACGATGCGCATCAGGTAATCCCGCTGGCCGGTCATCAGATAGCAGTCGACCACCTCCGGCCAGCGCAGCACCGCCTGGGAGAAGCGGTCGAGATCATCCTCGCGTTGCCGTTCAAGCTTGATCGACGCGAAAGCGCTGATCGGCAGGCCGAGCTTCTTCTGGTCAACGACCACGGTGTAACCCTTGATGACGCCGGCGCTCTCCAGGAGCCGCACGCGCCGGGCGCAAGGTGAAGGCGAAAGTCCGACGGCTTCGGCGAGCTCGTTCGTCGTCGCCTTTGCGTTCTTCTGCAGCGCAGCGATGATTTTAAGGTCGATTGCATCGAGCGTCGGATTTGGCACGTTTCCCTCGTCTGGGCGTCACTATTGGCTGGATCAGCCAATATCATTGATATGCTTGCGCAAGAATAGCCACTTTTGAGAGACCTTGGCCGCTATCGTTGAGCCGCGATTTCACGGGAGCCGACGATGACGATCCTTTCCGAACTTGAACGCAAGGTTCTGTGGCTGGCTGTCTGGATGATCCATCATGCCAATCATGTTCGCGGGTCGCAGGAGGGCCTCAAGGTTGGCGGACATCAGGCGTCGTCGGCCTCCGCATCGACCTTGATGACGGCGCTCTACTTCCAGATCCTCAGGCCCGAAGACCGCGTTGCCGTCAAGCCGCATGCCAGCCCGGTTTTCCATGCCATCCAGTATCTGTTCGGCAAGCAGACGCTTGAGCAGCTGCAGAATTTTCGCGGCTATCGCGGCGCGCAGTCCTACCCGTCTCGAACCAAGGATATCGATGATGTCGATTTCTCGACCGGGTCGGTCGGACTGGGCGTGGCGCAGACCCTTTTCTCCTCCCTGGTCCAGGATTATGTCAGGGCAAAAGGCTGGCACGCGGACCAGCCGGAAGGCCGGATGATTGCCCTTCTCGGCGACGCTGAGATGGATGAAGGCAATATCTTCGAGGCGCTTCTCGAAGGCTGGAAGCACGGCCTGCGCAACACCTGGTGGGTCGTCGACTACAACAGGCAAAGCCTTGATGCGGTGGTGCGCGAAGGCCTGTGGCAACGCTTCGAGTCCATCTTTCTCAACTTCGGCTGGGATGTGGTGATCCTCAAACATGGGACATTGCAACAAGCGGCTTTCCAGGAAGAGGGAGGCGAAAAGCTGCGGTCCTGGATCGATGCTTGCCCCAATCAGCTCTATTGCGCGCTGACCTTCCAGGGCGGCGGCGCATGGCGCCAGCGCCTTCTGGACGACCTTGGTGATCAGGGACCGGTCACCCGCCTCATCGAGAAGCGCAGCGACGAAGACCTTGCCGCCTTGATGGCGAATCTCGGCGGCCATGATCTGGCGAGCATCGTCGATGCCTTCGAGGCAGCGCGCGGCCATGATCGTCCGACCTGCTTCATCGCCTACACCATCAAAGGCTTCGGCCTGCCGCTCGCCGGCCACAAGGACAATCACGCCGGATTGATGACGCCGGCGCAAGTCGACACGCTGCGGCAAGGCATGGGTGTCCGCCAGGGGCGTGAATGGGAGATGTTCGAGGGCCTTGCGTACGATGAGGCCGCGATCCGGTCCTATCTGGCGTCGTCACCCTTCGCGCAGGCAGCCACCCGTCGCCATAAAGCCCCAGCCGTGCCCGTGCCGGCACAGATACCCTGGAGCGCACAGGCCTCCATGTCGACACAGCAGGGTTTCGGCCTTTTGATGCACGGGATCGCCAAGTCAGACAGCGATTTTGCAAAGCGTGTCGTCACCACGTCTCCGGACGTGACCGTCTCGACCAATCTTGGCGCCTGGGTTAACAGGCGGGGTCTGTTCGCGCGCGGCGACCAGGCGGACATTTTTCGTGAAGAACGCATTCCCTCGACCTTCAACTGGACGTTTTCGCCGTCGGGACAGCATTTCGAACTCGGCATCTCGGAGATGAATCTCTTCACGATGCTGTCGGCGCTGGGTTTGTCGCACTCGCTTCACGGCGAACGCCTGCTTCCGGTCGGAACGCTCTACGACCCCTTCATCGAGCGTGGCCTCGATGCGCTCAATTATGCCTGCTATCAGGACGCGCGCTTTATCCTGGCGGGGACGCCTTCCGGAGTGACGCTGGCGCCCGAGGGCGGAGCGCATCAGTCGATCGCCACGCCGCTGATCGGCATGGCACAGGACGGCCTGGCGACATTCGAGCCGGCCTATGTCGACGAGCTGGCAGTCATCCTGCGCTGGGCATTCGACTACATGCAGCGCTCCGGCGAGGCCGAGCCCGATGACCATACCTGGCTGCGCGATCAGACGGGAGGTTCGGTCTACCTCAGGCTCTCGACGCGGTTGATCGAACAGCCGACACGCCAGACCGGGGATCCGCTGGCGCGCGACATCGTCGATGGCGCCTACTGGTTGCGCAAACCCGGGCCGAATGCCGCGGTGGTGATCGCCTATTCGGGAGCTGTCGCGCCGGAGGCGGTTCAGGCATTGGGGCTGATGGCCGGTGACCGGCGCGATGTCGGGCTTCTTGCCGTGACTTCGGCCGATCGGCTGAACGCCGGCTGGTCGGCCGCGGCGCGGGCGCGCCAATATGGCCATCCGCATGCGACCAGTCATGTCGAGCGCCTGTTGGCGGGCCTGCCTGCCTCATGCGCCATCGTGACGGTGTTGGACGGACATCCCGCAACGCTCGCCTGGCTTGGGTCGGTTCATGGACATCGCACGCGCGCGCTCGGCGTCGAGCATTTCGGCCAGACCGGTACGATCGCGGATCTCTATCGGCACTACGGGATCGATGCGCAAGGTATCATGGCCGCAGTGCAATCGGTGTCGGCCGGCCGGCCGCTCAGGCACCTTGGCTCCGCCGCCTGACGATCCGCCAGCATCGCCTTGCGGCCGGGTCGTTCGTCAGGAAGCCGTCAATACCTGAATTCCTTGAGGGCGGCTGCCAATCGTCGGCGCCATCTTCCCGTGTGGCAAGCGCGTGGAGATGAAAATGGCTGAGGCCGGCGATCTCATGGGTCGTGAAGCGCTGCGGTCGTCGGTGGGGACGGCGGCGGCGATTGCGCATCACGGCGAACTCATCCAGGGCGTCTTCAAGGATGATGGCGGGCGCCTTCATCGCGGGCTCGTCACGCTGCCGATCGCCGGCTTGAGATCGGAGGCGCGCTTTGCCAGGAGCGACGCAGATGCGGTCGTTGTCCACCCCGATCACAAGGTCAAGGCGTCGGCCGCCGCGCGGCTTACGCTCGATTTCTTGAACGTCACCGGCGGCGGGGAACTGACACTTCAAAGCGCAATTCCCGTGGGGCACGGCTACGGCTCATCGACGGCGGACGTTGTCGCTTCCATTCGCGCTGTCGCCGCTGCCGTCAGCGTCCAGCTGCGGCCGTCAAGCATCGGGCGTCTGGCGGTGGCTGCCGAGCGCGCCAGCGACGCGATCGCGTTCGACGATCACGCAGTGCTTTTCGCGCAACGCGAAGGCACGGTGATCGAGAATTTCGGAGGCTCCCTGCCGCCGCTGCTTCTGGTCGGGTTCAAGGCAAATGGCGGGGTTCCGGTCGATACATTGCAGCTGCCGCCCGCACGCTACGACAGTGCCGAAATCCAGGAATTCGGCGTGCTGCGGGCGCTGGTGGCGCGGGCGGTTCGCCTTCAGGATCCCTATCTTCTCGGACGCGCCGCCTCGGCCAGTGCCCTGATCAGTCAACGGCACTTGCCGAAACAGAGCTTCGGCGAGATCGCCGAAATCGCCCGGCGAGCCGGAGCGTGCGGGGTGCAAGTCGCCCATAGCGGTTCGTTGTTCGGCCTGATTTTCGATCTCTTCGCATCGAATCTGAAGCGACGCGCGGCCCTGGTCGCGCAGCAGATAAGACGTGCCGGCTTCAAGGATGTCGAGGTCCATCTGGTGAATGCGGAGGGCTGGACATGGTGACCCTCGACGTGGACTATTTCAGGGACCTGGAGACCCCGCGCCTTGCGCGCCTGGCGCCAAATCTCGTGGCCGCGGCGTTTCCGCTGATGAAGCTGATGCCGGCCCGCTACATTCTGGATCGGGCAGCGTCGGATGGCGAACTGAAGGCAGGCTCCCACATTGTCGAAACGACGTCCGGCACGTTCGGAATGGCGGTCGCGCTGCTGGCGGCGGCGCGTGACTATCAGCTTACGCTCGTCACCGCTTCAACGCTGATCGATGCCAAATACAAAGCCCGCCTGGAGCGCATCGGCGCCACGGTCATCGCCCTTGACGATCCGCGCGGCGACGGCAACCAGCCTGGCCGGCTGGAGCGCCTGCAGGAAATCTTGGCCGACGAGCCGGATGGCTTCTGGACCCGCCAATACGACAGTCCGGGCAACTGGCTTGCCTATGCGCGGCTGGCCGAACTCTTCATCCGCGCAATGGGCAAGGTCGACTGCCTGGTCGGCTGTGTCGGTACGGGCGGCTCGCTATGCGGCACCACCTCCTTTTTGCGAA
Source organism: Mesorhizobium sp. P3_A9 (assembly GCF_056402975.1). Taxonomy (NCBI): domain Bacteria; kingdom Pseudomonadati; phylum Pseudomonadota; class Alphaproteobacteria; order Hyphomicrobiales; family Phyllobacteriaceae; genus Mesorhizobium; species Mesorhizobium sp. P3_A9. The sequence goes on from NZ_JBFUGJ010000271.1 coordinate 5,887, forward strand.
CTGTCTTTCCGCATCTGACGGTGTTTGCCGTCGATACCCATCGCAGCATCCTGTTCGGACAGCCCGTCGGCAAACGCATGCTSCGGGGCCTGGGCAACAGCGTTCTGCCGAAAAATGTCAGGCATGAGCTTGTCGACGAGGTCCATTGGGTTGGCGCCTATCCGGCTTATAGGACCGCGCATCGTTTGCTGCGCGAGCACGGCCTCTTCATGGGGCCGACCAGCGGCGCAGCCGCGTTGGTGGCACAATGGGTTGCAACGACACTTCCGGATGCGCAAGTGGCGGTCATCATGCCTGACGAAGGCCATCGCCATGCCGAGACTGTCTACAATGATGACTGGCTTGCGGCTCTGCCTGGCTGGCCCTGCAAGGAACTGTCGGAGCCAAGGACTCTGGCCACCATCGCACCGGCCGCGGAGACGCAATGGACGCGCTTTCTTTGGCTGCGTCGCAGTCTCGACGATGTGCTGAAAACGCAGGCAGCAGGCGACGTGCCACCGGCTGTTGGCGCCGCGGAAAAACTATGAAGCGAGATCCAGCCCGTTTTTGTCGAGCCAGCGCCAGGCATCGTCCGTCGTCTGGAAGATAGGATCGTGTTCGTTCGATCCGGCCGACCGATCGAGGTCCTTGAGACCGCTGGCTGTCACGACGGCCACGACACGGTCTGTGGCTGCGATAACACCTTGGTCCTTCAATGCCGATATCGCCATCAGCGGCGTGACCGACGCCAATTCCGCAACGATCCCTTCGTCCCGCGCGAGGCGTTCCTGCATCGCGATCAGGCCGTTATTGCTGACGGGGACGGCGTGCCCGCCGGATTCACGCAGCGCCTTCAGCGCCTGAAAGGTGCTGYGCGGCGTGCCGATCGATACGGCAAGGCTGTCGAAAAGCATCTTGCGTTCACTCAACGCATCGGCGCCGCTGGCCAGAGCGTCCGCCAGCGACCCATGCACCTCCGCCGCGACGAGACGAGGCAAGCGCGTGATCGACCCTGCCGCGAACAGCTCGCAAAAGCCGGCCCATACACCGGACAGGGCATCGCCGTAGCAGACCGGCAGGACGCACCAGTCTGGCGCCATGCCATCTGATTGCTCGACGATCTCGTAGGCGATCGTCTTGTAGCCCTCGATGCCGAGTGGATGGCTGCCGACGACGGGACCGTGATAGGGCGAGGCGATGAACCAGTCGTATCGGGCCGCCGCCTGTTCAAGCAGCGACCATCGGTCCATTTTGCTGACCAGGGGCAGTACCGTCGCGCCATATTTGCGGATCTGCGCCAGCATCGCGCCCGCCGATCCCGCGAAAGTGGTGACGACGCATTTCAAGCCCGCGCGGGCAGCGTAGGCCGCCAGCGAAGCCCCGGCGTTTCCCGATGAGGCGGTCGCGACGATCTTCGCGCCACGCGCGCGCGCCACACTGACCGCGATGGTCGAGAACCGGTCCTTATGCGACCAGGTCGGGTTGCGGCCTTCGTCCTTGATTGCAAGATCCGGCACGCCGAGAAACGCGCCGATGCGCGGCGCGGCAAGCAAAGGCGTCAGCCCCTCACCGAGGCTCACCGCCTCGGCTTCCGTGCAAGGCAGCATATTCGCAAAACGCCACAGCGAGCGCGAGCTGGCGGCGCCGGCCAAGAGGGGAGACTGTGGGGCCGCGTAGACGGGCGCAAGATTTGCCGGCGCGGTGTCTTGGCACCGTGCGCATCCTTTGGAGTCGATTGTGACATCGGCGGGGTAGGAAGCGCCGCATCGGATGCAGACGAGTTCCAGAATCCGGCTTTTGTGCATCCCGGGACGGCTGATCTCGCCTGAGGAATGCGCGGACATGTCGTGCGCGAGGTCGCGAAACGGCCGGCTCGTCATGGCTATTCCTTGTCCARGAAACGATGAATTCGCTGGTTGTTTCAAACAGCCCGCAGCACGGCTGTCAATGCGGAATGTGCACTATAGTGTGTCGCACCATAGTGCGCGTCGTAGCATCCGTTGTTTGATGAAACTTCGCGGCGTTTTTGGCCTGAACGTGCAGCGGCTTCGCAGAGAGCGAAAACTCTCGCAGGAGCAGTTGTCTTTCGTTTCGGGCCGCACGCGCGCCTATATCAGCAGCGTCGAGGCCGGGCGACGCAACGCCACGCTGGATACAGTCGAAATTCTGGCCAAGGCGTTGAATGTCGAGCCACAAGAGTTGGTTTCGGCAAGCACGACAAGTAAGCGAGCTATTCGGGTGACGAAGCAGGCGACTTCAAAGTCGACGGATTGAAGCCAGACTTCCTCAATGCTGTACTGACCCGGTTTTCACTTATCTCGTCTTTGTGATGCGGGATTGACTCCTTTAGTGTACATTCGATGCTTGTCCC
>NZ_JBFUGJ010000272.1:0-8231 GCF_056402975.1 Mesorhizobium sp. P3_A9
GTGCGGCAGGCTTCGTCAACGTGCCCCGCATCAAGGGCTCCCACAATGCGGTGCTGTCGGGCATGCTGGCGGCCGAGCATGTCAGCGAAGCAATTGCCGCCGGTCGCGCCAATGACGAGCTTACGTCCTACGAGGAAGCCTGGCGCGCGACCGACATCGGCAAGGATTTGAAGAAGGTGCGCAACGTCAAGCCGCTGTGGTCGCGTTTCGGCACCATCATCGGCGTCAGCCTCGGCGGCCTCGACATGTGGCTGAACACGCTGTTCGGCGTCTCGCCCTTCGGCACGCTGAAGCACGGCAAGGCCGACTATGCCACGCTCGAGCCCGCCGCCCGGCACAAGAAGATCGCCTATCCCAAGCCCGACGGCGTGCTGACCTTCGATCGCCTGTCCTCGGTGTTCCTGTCTAACACCAATCACGAAGAGAACGAGCCGGTCCATCTGCTGGTCGGCGATATGGACCTGCAGAAGCGATCCGAGCACGATGTCTTTGCCGGGCCCTCGACCCGCTATTGCCCGGCGGGCGTCTATGAATGGGTCGACAAGGACGGCAACGCCGCCGCCGATCCGGCGGCCAAGGATGTCCGCTTCGTCATCAACGCGCAGAACTGCGTCCACTGCAAGACCTGCGATATCAAGGACCCGAACCAGAACATCAACTGGGTGCCGCCGCAGGGCGGCGAAGGTCCAGTCTACCAGGGTATGTGACCTCGCACGGCCCGGGCGGTTTGGGCCTTGGCGGCAAAACCGTTGAAACGGCCACCGGTCTATGGTTCCCTCTCCAGGGATAGGGGAGAAGGCCGATGCGCCGGATCGTTATGACATGCTTCGTCGCTCTTGGAGCGCTGTGTGCGCCAGAAGCCTTGGCCGGCACCAGGGCGGTGGTCCAGACGCGGACCTACGACGTTACGGGAAGCTCGGGCGCCGCCCTCGTCGAGGCGATGGACAGCAAAGGCCCCAGGCACGGCTTCATGACGCATGCCATCGCCACAACTGCCTATACTGTCGACTGGGACCTCGACGCCGGTCAGGGCAACGGCTTCTGCCGGATGCGGCGGGCCAACGGCACGCTCAACCTGTTCTACACCTTCCCTCGCGTTGGCTCGCCCATGACGCCGGCGCTGAACAGGCGCTGGAACAGGTTTTTCGCCGGTGTTCGCGCCCATGAGGAAACACATGGGCGCATCGCCAGGGAGATGATGCGCGCCACGGAACGGTCGATAGCCGGCCTGCGGGTGGCCAACGACCCGTCTTGCTACAAGACGCGCGGCGAGGCGCGGCTTCGCATCAAGGCTGTCTATGCTGAATACGAGGCCAAACAAATCGCCTTTGATCGGCGCGAGCACAGCAATGGCGGCCATGTCGAACATCTGATCGCTGCCTTGGTCGGAAAACCATGAACGAGCAATCCATCGCAGCGCTTCGCAGCGTTGCGGGTGCTCCGTTCGATTGACGGTCAGCCGCGTGGCTTGGCTGGCAAATCGCTCGCCGCGAGCGCTGTGGCGTGCCCATTGTCAGGCTGCTTGTCGTCAGGCCTTAGCGTGAACTCGACCAGCACCGGCAGATGGTCGGAGCCGGTATCCTCCAGCCGGGTCGAAGACAGAATGGTCAACCCGCCCTTGCTGAAGACCTGGTCGATCGGCAGGCCTGCATAGCGGCGCAGGACGTCGGGCAGTGTCCGGTGGATCCAGGTCGGGCCGGCCGAAGGCATCAGTGTCAGCCCGCCGAGAGCCGCGACCCGCCGCACCGCCGCGCTCCACGGCACGGCGTTGCAATCGCCTGCCATGATCGCGGTCGGGCCAAGCCCGGCCAGCGTCTGCGCCAGTTCGCCGATCTGCCAGTATTGCTCCTTCGGCCACGGCCAGCTCAAATGGACCGCGGCAACATCGACGCTGATCCCGCCGAAGTCGACGGTGGCGGTCGCCATCGCGCCGCGCGGCTCGCAGCGTGGTGCGGTGTCGGCGGCAAACGGCCGCCGCGACAGCAGCGCCACCCCGAACATGCCGTTCGGGTAGGGGCACAGGATACGGTAGGGATAGGCGCTGGTGATGGTGCCAAGCTCGGTCGTCCACATCTCCGACACCTCGTCGAGGGTGATTACGTCCGGGTTGGTGCGGCCGATCAGCGAGAGCACTTTCTTCGGTGTCGGGTTGTTGARGCGCAGGTTCATCTGCAGCAGGCTGTAGACAGCCTGATCGGCGGGCTTGGCGACCGCAGGCTGCGGCCAAAGCCTCGGCAGGGCGCTTGCCGTCGTGGCCAGGCAGGCGATGGCAAAGACCAGCCCCGCTGCCGCTTGCAGCCGAAACGAACTGGCGAGCAGCGGCAGAGCCAGAAGCGCCATAAGCACACTGAAGTGAATGCGGAAATGCGAGAAGGAATCGAACGCCGGATGCAGCGTGCCGAAGAACCCGGCCAACAGCGCTGCCGACAGTGCCGTCATCGCCAGGAATGCCAACCCAGCCGTCATTTTCAAGCGCGCGCCTGTTATCATTGAGGTCGTGTCTGCTAGATGCCGCCTGCGTTCGATCTGCTTACCGGTCAAATTGCGGCCTGAGCAAGACGACGAATTGCCTCGCTGTGGCATCGCGGACGCCTACTGGAACGCCGTCTCCGAAAAACTYCGGAGCTTGCGCGARTGCAAYCGKTCCATCGGCATTTCSGAAAGCTTYTCCATCGCYYTGATGCCGATGGTCAGGTGYTGCGCCACCTGCCGCTTGTAGAAYTCRGTCGCCATGCCMGGCAGTTTCARYTCGCCATGCARSGGCTTGTCGGARACGCACAGCAGCGTGCCGTAGGGCACGCGGAAGCGGAAGCCATTGGCGGCGATCGTCGCCGATTCCATATCGAGCGCGATGGCGCGCGACTGCGACAGGCGCTGCACCGGTCCGCGCTGGTCGCGCAGTTCCCAGTTGCGGTTGTCGATGGTGGCGACCGTGCCCGTGCGCATGATGCGCTTCAGGTCATAACCCGACAGGCCGGTGACTTCGGCAACCGCCTCCTGCAACGCCACTTGGATCTCGGCCAGCGGCGGGATCGGCACCCAGACCGGAAGGTCGTCGTCGAGCACATGATCCTCGCGCACATAGGCATGCGCCAGCACATAGTCGCCGAGCGCCTGGGTGTTGCGCAGCCCGGCGCAATGGCCAAGCATCACCCAGGCATGCGGCCGCAGCACGGCGATATGATCGGTGATCGTCTTGGCGTTCGAGGGGCCTACACCGATGTTGACCATGGTGATGCCGCCATGGTTCGGCTTTTTCAGGTGATAGGCCGGCATCTGCGGCAGGCGCGGCGGCGCGACGCCTTCGCTCGGCGCGGCCTGTCCGGCCTTGGTGATGACATTGCCCGGTTCGACGAATTCGGCATAGCCGTGGCCGCCTTCCGCCATCTGCGCCCGGGCGCGGGCCACGAACTCGTCGATGTAGAACTGGTAATTGGTGAACAGCACGAAGTTCTGGAAGTGCTGCGGTGTGGTCGCGGTGTAGTGCGACAGGCGGTGCAGGGAATAGTCGATGCGCTGCGCGGTGAACGGCGCCAGCGGTCTTGGTTCGCCGAATGGCACTTCAAAGGTGCCGTTGGCGATCTGGTCATCGGTGCCGTCGAGGTCGGGCACATCGAACAAGTCGCGGATCGGTCGTTTGATGCGTTCGGCCGCCGCGCCGTCGACATGGGTGCCCTCGAGGAAGGCGAAATGCAGCGGAATGGGCGTGGTCGATTCCGACACCGTGACCGCGACCCCGTGATTGCGCATGATCAGCCGCAACTGCTCGACCAGATAGCTTTCGAACAGAGCTGGCTGGGTGATCGTGGTCGAAAAATGCCCCGGCGTCGGCATGTGGCCATAGGCCTGACGTGAGTCGATCTGGGTGAACGAATTGGTTGTGACGCCGATCTCGGGATAGAAGGCGCGGTAGCGTTTGCCGTTGTCGCCACCCGCCGCGGCAAGCGCCGCAAAGGAGTCGCGCAGGAATTTGGTGTTGCGGTCGTAGAGAACCTGCAGTGCGGCGACTGCTTTCTCGGCTTTGTCAAAACTTTGCCGGCCAAAAGGCTCGGGCATGACGACAGATTCGATGGCTTGGGGGTAGATTCGCTTTTCCATGGCTCAATATAGAGACTTGGACGGGCGGTTGGGAGGGGTGTCGCTGTCGAAGGCGCCCAAAGCGCCATTTTTCTTTATCCCCGCTGCAGGCTGACCAGCAGGACGAAACCCACGCCGGACTGCCTCAGGGCCGGCGCCTCGATCGTCGAGCCGGCATCGGCGCGCATCATCGGCACCGCCAGAACCGGAGCGGCCAGAAGCATCAGGACAAGCACCGCCCGCGGCAGAAGCCGGAGGGTCTTGAGGGTGTTGGCGGCGATGCGRTCCATGGCTTTTGCTTTTCTCTTTGGATCTGTGTCTTTGTCGCTTCAGCGGCGAAAGTGGTTCACGCAATCGAATTGGCAGGAACTGGCTTTGTCCCAGGCGCGGGCAGGACGGCCCGCTTCGGCCACGAGGATGGCGAAGAACATTCCAAACAGGCTCATCAGCAGGCAGACGATGGTGAAGCGGCGAGCAAGCATTGGGTCGTGTCTCCTTCAACACGGGAGAGAATGCCCCAACGCCTCTGAACCGGCTCTGATGCCGGCGTTCATCTGCGGTTCAAATTGATTGACGGGATCTGACCGGGTCGTCGCTGGCCTGCGCAGCGAGCGGCAGCAGGGCAATACTCGACGTGCTGCTGAAACGAAAACGGGGCCCGCCAGGCCCCGTCATCATGTCGCAAGAATATGGTCGATCAGAGCTTGTGCCAGGTCTGGCTCTTGCAGATCAGTCCGCCGAGCACGCATCCGCTCATCTTCAGCGAGGTGCCCGACAATGTCGCCTTGCCCGAATAGGTCTTGTCGTTCGCTGGATCGGTGATGCTGCCGGCATATTTGTTGTCGCCGGCCGCTTTCAGCGAGCCGATGGTCTTGCCGGCATATTTTCCTGATTTGAGCGTGATGGAAAACGAGCCGCTGCCTGAAATGGCGGCGGTGTCGCCGGCTTGCGTCTTCCAGTTGCCTTCGATCGGATCGGCCCACGCCGCACCCGCCATGATCAATGTGGCTGCAAGAGCCAGGCTCACTTTTCGAAACATGTCTTGCTCCCTTTGGATAGCCGGCCGAATTCTCCGCCTCGCCGGTCTGCCGCTTACGCAAACGTAAGCTAATCCAGCTCCCGACAAAACAAAAGCGGTGCCGCAAGGGAAGAGTTTGGGATTTTGAAAGCGCCTGAATCCGGCCTGTCGCAGAGGAAATGAAAACGACCGGCGCGTGGTGTTTGTTTCCCGTGGTTAGCGGAGTGTTGATTCCGCCTGCGAAAATTTTCGTCAAATTTGGCGCAAATCGGCTGAATTGCTGACTTCGTATCCTTAACGAATTTGCGCGTTTACCTCTTGTTTTAGCTTTGTTTTCTTCAAATTAAGCACGCCATTTAACGACGGATTCAAGCCTGATCGGCATTCTCGAAAGCATCGAAAGAGCGGCCCGGACAAGACAAACGGAGGCAGCTCTCGGGAGCCAGACAGGGGACTAAAATGGCACGTTTTGAAATGCTTGAAGCAGGTTTCGGCGCCATGGGGGCAACTGCCCAGGCCGACATTCTTTTCGAACTGGGCATGATGTATGCGACCGGCCGCGACTGCGAAACCGATGTCGTTGCCGCCCACAAATGGTTCAACATCGCCGCCATCAAGGGCTCGGCCCGCGCCGCGGAACTGCGCTCGGAACTGTCGGCCGCCATGTCGAAGGTCGAGATCGCCAAGGCGCTGCGCGAAGCCCGCGAATGGATGACCATGCACTGAGTTCCGTCAGACGGGGACGCTCCGGCCAAGACCGCTCGAAGACGGTCGGGCCAAAACAGGGATAAGGCTGCGCAGACAGCCAGGCCACGGGCCATCAACAACAAGAACGCGGCAGGCCGACAGGTCCAGGCCGTGCGACGAACCATGATCCCGAAAATCGGGAAAGATCATGGTCAGTAGGAAGACAGGGAAGGCGACGTTGGGTTTCGTGGCGCGGGGGCGCTGGGGAAACAGCCCGACAGGCAAAAAAGCCACGACCAGCCGGAACAAGGCTGGCGTGGCTTTTTTGCGTGGATGAGACCTCGCAGGCCCAATCGAGCGGTGCCGATGCGCCTAGACAGGCCCAATGAAGGATGAAATTGTCCCGCCTCTCTAAGAAGAAGCGCGGCCGGGGCGGCCGCGCGTGAGTGGAGGAGTTCTATTGTCATGAAAAAAATGAGTATTTTGAGCGCGGCCATTTTCGGCCTGATGATGAGTGYGCCGGTCGCATTCGCCGACGACATCACCGTTTCGGTGGTCGGCCCGATGACCGGACAGCTCGCCACCATCGGCGATCAGTTCAAGCAGGGCGCACAGGCCGCCGCCGATGCCATCAACGCCGCGGGCGGCGTCAACGGCTCGATGATCAAGCTCGACATCGAGGACGACCAGTGTGATCCGAAGCAGGCTGTTTCGGTGGCCAACCGCATTGTCGCCAACGGCACCAAGTTCATCGACGGTCATGCCTGCTCGGGCTCGAGCATTCCGGCCTCGGCCGTCTATGCCGAATCCGGCGCGCTGATGATGAGCCCGGCTTCCTCGAACCCGGTCCTGACCGACGCGGCCGCCAAGGCCGGCTGGCCGACCATCATGCGTCTCTATACGCGTGATGACGCACAGGGCGCCTTCATCGGCCCGTGGATCGCCAAGAAGTATGCCGGCAAGAACGTCGTCGTCCTGCACGACAAGAGCGCCTACGGTCAGGGCGTGGCTGACGCCGTCAGGGCGACCATGAACGCCGGCGGCCTCAAGGAAGTCTACTATGACGCCATCAACCCCGGCGAGAAGGACTATTCGGCGCTCGTCACCAAGCTCAAGGATCTCAAGGCCGACGTCGTCTATTTCGGCGGCTACCACCCTGAAGCCGGCCTGATCCTGCGTCAGTCGGCGGAACAGAACCTCAAGTTCCAGCTGATCATGCCGGACTCCATCGCCTCACCGGAATTCTGGCAGGTTGCCGGCCCGGCTGGCGAAGGCACCATGTTCGTGTTCCCGTCGGACCCCCAGGCAAAGCCGGAAGCCAAGGCAGCTGTCGAGAAGATCAAGGCCGGCGGCTTCGTGCCSGARGGCTTCACSCTGTTCTCCTAYGCGGTGGTCCAGGCTTTCGCYGARGGCATCAAGCGCGCCGGCAGCGATGATCCGGCCAAGGTTGCCGAAGCGCTGAAAAACGGCACGCCGATCAGCACCGTTGTCGGCGATGTCACCTTCGACGAGAAGGGCGACCTCAAGAACGCCAGCTACGACATCAACCAGTGGCATGACGGCAAATACGCGCCGATCGCGCAGTAATCGCTCTGGCGGTTAAATATCTAAAGAAATGGCCGGGTTCGTCCCGGCCATTTTTCTTTGAAAACATTGAATTTTTGCGACTTTTTAGCCAAGAATATGGCGGTTATCATAACCGCGTGTTGACGGTATTTTCCACACTGACAACAAAAGCCCGCCGAAGCGGGACCCTTAGCAGCCTCGGAACCTTCCCCAGTCCGACAGGTTTGAGTCTGGTGACGGCGGAGCATTTGTTTGTCCCTCAGGCGGATGTCGGGCCTCGTACCCAAATTCGCCGTCACACCTACCGCCGGGACTTCCGCCAGCCCGCTTGCCTCGCCTCAGACTCGCTGCAGAACCAGCGTTCGCCGAACTCTGGCCGGATGATCGTCTCGCGGTAGAATTTCTGGCCTGGCACGTGGTAGATGCGCTCGCCGGTATCTTGACCATTCGACGCGATGCGTCGGCAAGTTAATGGGATCAAGGTCAGGGACGTCGGCCATCCGCGCTAAGAGTGCGCGTGCTTCGCGCTTTTTGCCGCTCTGGAATAGGACGCTGGCCGTTCGGATATTGGCCTTCATAACGCGCACCAGCTCTTCGAACGAAGCAACCGTGGCGGTGGCGGCGTTCATCCCTTCCGCAGCGCCTTCGAGTTCGCTGGCCATCATAAGCGCGTGCTCGGCAATGTCGGCCTTTTTCATAGATTTGTGCGCCGTGGCGAGCATTTCGCGTGCGGACGCACGGCTATGCGGTCGCGCCGCGGCGCGTTCAAAATCAGTCATTTGGGTTTTCCTGAAAGAAAAGGCCGCCTCGAATGGGCGGCTGAGTTTCGGCACAACTATACAGGAATTACCCTGTCATTTTGTATTTATTGTCTGGCATAAGC
>NZ_JBFUGJ010000273.1:0-8227 GCF_056402975.1 Mesorhizobium sp. P3_A9
CCTGATGGTCATCGGCTTCGTCTCCAGCGACGGCAAGATGAACTCGACCGATCTTGCCGACTATGTCGACTCGACCATCAACGACACGCTGAAGCGCGTCGAAGGCGTCGGCTCGACGCAGCTGTTCGGCTCCAGCTATGCCATGCGCATCTGGCTCGATCCGGACAAGCTCGCCAAGTACACGCTGATGCCGAGCGACGTGGCTTCGGCGATCGAGGCGCAGAACACGCAGGTTTCGGCCGGCCAGCTCGGCGGCATGCCGCAACGCAAGGGCCAGCAGCTCAATGCCACGGTGACGGCCAAGAGCCGGCTGCAGACCGCCGAACAGTTCCGCAACATCATCCTGAAGAGCACGGTCGACGGCTCGCTGGTTCGCCTCAACGACGTCGCCACCGTCGAACTCGGCGCCGAAAGCTATACGACGGCCGCCAGATACAATGGCCAGCCGGCGGCCGGCGTCGCCGTCAACCTGGCGACCGGCGCCAACGCCATCAGCACGGCGGAAGCGGTGCGCACGACGATCAACCGGCTGAGTTCGACCTTCCCGCAAGGCGTCGAGGTCGTCTACCCCTACGACACCTCGCCCTTCGTGCGGCTGTCGATCGAGGAGGTGGTCAAGACGCTGGCCGAGGCGATCGTGCTGGTGTTCCTGGTGATGTTCATCTTCCTGCAGAATCTGCGGGCGACGATCATCCCGACCATCGCGGTACCGGTGGTGCTGCTCGGCACGTTCGGCGTGCTGTCGCTGTTCGGCTATTCGGTCAACACGCTGACCATGTTCGCCATGGTGCTGGCCATCGGCCTGCTGGTCGACGACGCCATCGTCGTGGTCGAGAATGTCGAACGCGTGATGCAGGAGGAAGATCTGTCGCCGAAAGAGGCGACGCGAAAATCGATGGGCGAGATCACCGGCGCGCTGGTCGGCATCGCCACCGTGCTGTCGGCGGTGTTCGTGCCGATGGCCTTTTTCGGCGGCTCGACCGGCATCATCTACCGGCAGTTTTCGGTGACCATCGTCTCGGCCATGGTGCTGTCGGTGCTGGTAGCACTTGTGCTGACGCCGGCGCTGTGCGCCACCATCCTGCGGCGACCCAAGGACCATGCCACGCAGACCGGCCCGTTCGGCTGGTTCAACCGCGTCTTCGATCGCGGCACATCAGCCTATCGCGACGGCTCGCATGGCATCATCAACCGATCCTGGCGCTTCCTCGCCGTGTTCCTCGCAATCGTCATTGCCATGGGCTGGATGTTTGCCCGGCTGCCGAGCTCGTTCCTGCCGGAAGAGGACCAGGGCATCCTGATCACCAGCGTGTCGCTGCCGGTCGGTGCGACGCAGGACCGGACCGAGCGTGTGCTGAAGCAAGTCACCGACCACTATCTCAACGACGAAAAGGACGCTGTCCAGGGCGTCTTCACCGCTTCCGGCTTCGGCTTCGGCGGCGCCGGGCAGAATGTCGGCATTGCCTTCGTGCCGCTGAAGGAATTCAGCAAGCGCTCATCGCCGGCCCTGGCGGCGCAAGCGGTCGCCCGCCGCGCCATGGGGGCCTTCTCCAAGATCAGGGATGCGCAGGTCTTCGCGCTTGCCCCGCCCGCCATCCAGGGTTTCGGCAACACCAACGGCTTCGACTTCTACCTGCAGGACGTCAATGGCGCCGGCCATGATGCGCTGATCCAGACGCGCAACCAGCTTCTCGGTCTTGCCGCACAGAGCAAGCTGCTGACCGCCACAAGGCCCAACGGCCAGGAGGACCAGCCGCAATTCTCCATCGATATCGACCAGGAGAAAGCCAGCGCGCTGGGCGTCAGCCTCGCCGACATCAACAACACGCTGTCGAGCGCCTGGGGCAGCGACTACGTCAACGATTTCATCGATCGCGGGCGGGTGAAGCCGGTCTATATGCAGTCGGACGCGAACTTCCGCATGCAACCGGAAGATCTGGACAAATGGCAGGTGCGCAATGCCAGCGGCGCCATGGTGCCGTTCTCGGCCTTCGCCTCTAGCCACTGGACATTCGGTTCGCCGCGGCTGGAACGCTACAATGGTTCGGCGGCGGTCGAGATCCAGGGCGCGGCGGCCGCGGGCGTAAGCTCCGGTGCTGCGATGGACGAGATCGACAGGCTGGTGGCGCAATTGCCGCCCGGCTATTCGCATGAATGGACCGGGCTGTCGCACCAGGAACGGCTTTCCGGCAACCAGGCGCTGTCGCTCTATGCGATTTCGGCGCTGGTCGTCTTCCTGTGCCTGGCCGCACTTTATGAGAGCTGGTCGATCCCGTTCGCGGTCATGCTGTCGGTGCCGATCGGCATTTTTGGCGCGCTCGCGGCGGCAACCCTCTTCGGCCAGACCAACGACGTCTATTTCAAGGTCGGCCTGCTGACCACGATCGGCCTTGCGGCCAAGAACGCCATCCTGATCGTCGAGTTCGCCATCGAGCGGCAGGCGGCCGGCATGGGGCTGGTCGAGGCGACGCTCGAGGCGGCGCGACAACGGTTGCGGCCGATCCTGATGACGTCGCTGGCCTTCATCCTCGGCGTCACGCCGCTTGCTATCGCCAGCGGCGCCGGTTCAGGCGCGCAGAACTCGGTCGGCATTGGCGTGATGGGCGGCATGATCGCGGCGACGGTGATCGGCGTCTTTTTGGTGCCGCTATTGTTCGTCACGGTGCGGCGCATCTTCAAGGGCAGGGCGGCCAAGCAGGATATCGGGCCAGATACTGGGCCGGATACCGGGCAAGGAACAGGCGAGAAGCCAGCGACAGCCAACCAGCAATAAGGGACTTTCCATGACAGGTTTTGAACGTGGCCCGGTGGCCGCGGGGCGGCTCATTGTGCCCATGATTACGGCTGTTTTGCTCAGCGGATGCGTTGTCGGTCCGGATTATCAGACGCCCATCTTGCCGATGCCGGCAAACTGGAGCAGCGAGAAGCCGACGAAATCCGTCCAGCCGGCGCAGCTGTCGCAATGGTGGCAGCGCCTGCGCGATCCGCAGCTAGACACGCTTGTCGAGGAAGCGGTCGCCGGCAATCTCGACGTCGCCACCGCCAAGGCCAAGATCCGCGAGGCGCGCGCCAGCTATCGCCAGAGCGCCGGCACATTGCTGCCGTCCGTGGACGGCTCCGGTTCGGTGACGCGCAACAAGTCGGCCGAGACCACAGCGGGGACCAATTCCATCTACGCGGAATACCAGTCCGGCTTCGACGCCAGCTGGGAACTTGACCTGTTCGGCGCCAACCGCAGGGGCGTCGAGGCCGCTCGCTACGGCGTCGATGCGGCGCAAGAGGAACTGCGTTCGACACTGCTGACCCTGGTCGGCGATGTCGCGTCCTATTACACCCAGGCGCGCGGCTACCAGGCTCGCATCGCGCTCGCCCGGCGTTCGGCCGTGTCGCAGCGGCAGACCGCCGAACTCACCCGCACCATGGCGCTGGCAGGTTCGGCAACGGCGGCCGATGTCGCCAAGGCGATGGGGCAGGCGGCCAGCACCGAAGCCGCGGTGCCGACGCTGGAGGCAAGCTATGCCGAGGCGGTGCATCGCCTGTCGGTGCTCACCGGCCGGCCGCCGGCCACACTCGCCGAGCGGTTGAAGCGCAGCAAGCCGATCCCGTCACCGCGCCTGCCGATGCCGACCGGGATTCCCGCCGATATCCTGCTGTCACGCCCGGATGTGCGCATGGCCGAGCGGCAATACGCGCAATACACCGCCAAGGTCGGCCAGGCCGAGGCGGCGCGCTATCCCTCGGTCAGCCTGACGGGAAACATCAGCACGGCGGCGCTCAATCTCGGTGATCTCGGCAAGAATTCGTCGATAGGCTGGTCGTTTGGGCCGTCGCTCAGCGTGCCGCTGTTCAATGCCGGGCAGTTGCAGGCGGCGGCCGATGTCGCCCGCGCCCAGCGCGACCAGTATTTCATCGCCTACCGCGCCTCGGTGCTGACCGCGCTCGAGGATGTGGAGAATGCGCTGGTGCTGATGGCGCAGGAGCGTATCCGGATCAGCAAGCTTGCCTCGTCGGCGAAATCCTATGGCGAAGCGGCGAACCTCGAAGGCACGCTCTACAAGGCCGGCGAGACCAGCCTGCTCGACGTGCTCGACGCCCAGCGCTCGCTCTACTCGGCCGAGGATTCACTGCTGCAAAGCCGTGTCCTTTTGGCGACCAACTACATCGCCCTCAACAAGGCGCTCGGCGGCGGCTGGAACGGCACGGTCGACAGCAGCAAGCCCGAGATCGTCGACGTCAAGACCGGACCACGGCTGGCGAAGATGGCGGCGCAGTGATGAGTTGCCGTCGAGCGTGTTCGCCGCCGACGATATCGTGCTGAGGGCAATCAAGTGGAGTGCTCTCGCCAACTGCTTGCGGCGAGAGACTTCAGGCGGTGAACATGCAGGGATTGTCTAAGGCCAGATTGACCATCTAGGCAGCGGCAACGACTTTTTCTATCTCCTGCGCCGAATGCCCGGTGAGATCTTTTGCGATCTCGCCAACAAGCACCGCCGACAGTTTCTGATGGTAATGCTTGCGCAGTTCCCCAAGCGTTCGGGGAGCGGCAATGACGATCAGGTTGGCGATTTGACCGCCGAGCACTTGTCGGTTGAGAAGCTCGGCTGTTCCTGCCGCGAAGCTATCTTCGTCGATCTGACTGTTGTCTGGATTGGCAGAGCTGCTTTGATGACGCGCGCCGGACCCCTTGTTGTCATTTGTCACGTCTTCGACGGCCGAGGCCGTCAGCTTTGGATTGGCTTCGTCTCCTGAGTTGCGAAACAGGTTCAGCTTTTCGCCGTCGGCCACTGCAACGGTCGCGCCTTTGGGAATATCCATTGTCGATCTCCAATTGCGCCAGTCGCTGACCAAATCCAATTGATGGCCTGCTGACGTCAGCCTAAACGCCCCAACTTGGCATGGCGTTCCATGAACTTGCCTCCAACGTGTTGAGTTCGACGCGCTGTCGCGGCCGCATAGTCTGCAGGACGTGAGCTGGTAGACGGGCAGCGACGGCGGCACGCTTTGGCGATAGCGACCTGATCGCATCGCTGATACTGATGGTGCCCACGCACAGCACAGGCGCCGCAGATGACATCCGATACACACAAGTCCGAAGCGGTCGAGCAGTTGCTCGATACGCCGGACCTTGCCAGCGCGCTKGARAGCGAACAGTTCAAGAARTTCCTCGATCAGGTGCCGATCGCCATTGCCGTTTCGGACCTCGGCGCCAAGGAGCGTGTCGTCTATGCCAATCCGGAATTCGAGAAACTGTCGGGCCTGAAGGCGGCGAGGCTCGCCCAGAAGCACTGGGCGGCACTTGCCGGCACCGGCCTGCACCAGCAGAAGGAGCGCATGCTGTCCGAGGCGGTGGTCGAGGAGACCGATTTCGTCGGCACGTTCCGGCTGGAGAGGGCGCAGGATACACCGGCGATCGTCGACGCCTATTCCAACGTCATCGAGGACGACAATGGCAAGGTCTGCTTCCGGCTGGTGGCGCTGGTCGACGTCTCGGCCCATGGCGAGACCGAGGATGCAGGCTCCGTCGAGGAACGCGTGCGCGAGAAAGACACGCTGCTGCGCGAACTGCAGCACCGGGTGAAAAACAATCTGCAGATGATCACCGCGCTGATCCGGCTGGAGACGCGCAACGCGACCGAGCCGGACCAGAAGCGTTTCGAGAGGCTGGCCGGCCGCGTTGACGCGCTGGCGATCCTTTACCAGACGCTGTCGGGCGACGATCACAAGGACGAGGTCGACCTCGGCGTCTATCTCAGCCAGATCGCGTCGGCGGTGATGAACTCGCATGCGGTCGAGGGCATTCGCCTCGACATGAAGGTCGATACCTATCCGGTGTCGGTGAACGTCGCCATGCCGACCGGGCTGGTGGTGAACGAGCTTTTGACCAATGCGCTCAAGCATGCCTTCAAAGGGCGCGACGGCGGCACGATCACGCTGCATAGCATCGTCAACGGCGATGGCTGCCGTATTGTCATCGCAGACGACGGCATCGGCCTGCCGGAAGGCGAGACCTGGCCCAAGCCCGGCAAGCTCGGCGCGCTGATCGCGCGTTCGCTGACCGAGAACGCCAAGGCGGAATTCGACGTGAATTCGAGCGCCAGCGAGGGCACGCGGGTCACCATCGTCTTCAAGCGCTCTGTTGCCGCCGCCGCTTAGGCAGGCAGCCCCAACCAATGCCGTGAATGGCGGAAGGGGTTCCCCGACTTCCGGGCCTATGCCCGCGCTTGCCCCAGCCGACTGTCTTCCCGTGCCTCACGACAGGCCTGCCCGGGGAGGCCATAGCTGCCAGCCATGCCACCGGTCGCGCGGATGCCCGGCACGGCAGGGAAGGGTGACAAGAAGTGACATCGATGCCGGTTGCCAATCGCGAAGCGGCGCCTCTGCCCGTCGCGGCGCTAATGGGGGCCATGGTGTCGATCCAGATCGGCGCCACTTTCGCCAAGACGCTGTTCCCACAGATCGGTGCGCAAGGCACGACGACGCTGCGGCTGGTCATCGGCGCGCTGATGCTGATCGCGGTGCTGCGGCCCTGGCAGATGCGGCCGTCGCGCGCCACCTTGCCGTGGCTGGTCGCTTATGGCGTGACGCTCGCGGCGCTCAACCTTTTGTTCTACGCCGCGCTCGCCAGGATTCCGCTCGGCGTTGCGGTTGCGCTGGAGTTTTCCGGGCCGCTGCTGGTGGCGACGCTGGCCTCGCGGCGCGCCAGCGACTTTGCCTGGATCGCGCTGGCGGTCGCCGGCATCGTGCTGCTCTCGCCCTTCATCCATTCGTTGCAGCCGCTCGACCCCGTGGGCGTGATGCTGGCGCTCGCGGCCGGCGGCTTCTGGGCGCTCTACATCGTGCTCGCGCAGAAGGCCGGCGCGGAGCTTGGCACCCGCACCACCGCCTATGGCATGGCGATCGCCGCCGTGCTGGCGCTGCCCTTCGGCGTGGCGCAAGCGGGCATGGGTCTGCTGGCGCCCTCGATCCTGGTCAGCGCGCTGCTCGTCGGCCTGTTTTCGAGCGCGCTGCCGTTCTTCCTGGAGATGGTGGCGCTGACCCGCATGCCGGCCCGCATCTACGGCACGCTGACCTGCCTGGARCCGGSGCTCGGCGCAYTGGCCGGSTTCSTGTTCCTGCACGAGAGCCTGACCCCACCACAACTGGCCGGCATTGCCGCCGTCATCGTCGCGGCCGCCGGCACGGCGCTGACCTCGAAGCCGCCGGTGCCTTCGCCGGAGTAGGGGCGTGGCTTCCTCGTCGCTGCCATCGCCGTCTCGGCGGTAAATGCTGCGTAGAGACCGCATGAGGCCGGGCGTCGCCGGTTCTGCTGGCTTGTGCGTGTATTTCCGAAAATCCCCACGCCGGATCAATCGAAGCTGGAAGATCCTTGTCCAGAACGGCAATGAAATTGTCGCYTGGCGCACAAGTATTTCCAGCTCTGGACAGAGCGTTATCTGGTCCAATACGGTGCACAACAAAGTGAATATGCGCGCGTGAAAAAGGTCTGGTTGTTCCTTGCAAAACAATGTCTTTTCATCGGTCGACCTGCCGTCGCATCTGGACCAGCACGCACGGTTCGCGCTCTGGCAGGACATCCACGTCGCCGAAATATGGTCGGTCGAATATACGATCTCCGAGAAGCTGTCGTTTAAGGCCGCGATCGAGGCCACGGCCGTCGGGCCGCTGGTGCTCGGGCAGATGGCCGGGACCATCAGGCATGCCAGCCGCAAGGCGAGCAACATCGCCGCCGACGGCCGTGACGGCTATCTGCTGCTGGTCAACAATGGCGATACGGTGCTCAGCGGCACCCAGATCGGCCGCGATTATCGTGTGGGCAAGGGCGAGGCCGCACTTGTCTCGGCTTCGGAGGCGTTGCAGATGACGGGCGGCGACAACAATGTCTGGGCCAATGTGGTGCTGCCGCGCGTCGTGCTGGAGAATGCCTTCACGCATGTCGAGGACCGGTTGGCGTTGACCATCGGTGCCGACAATGAGGCGCTCGACATGCTCAAGCGTTATTGCAGCTTYCTGGAARCYGGCCCCGMTCTGGTYTCRCCCGATCTTGTCRSCCATGCCACCGAAACGATCGTCGAYCTSATCGGCCTGGCGWCCGGCGCCAAGGGCGAGRCCGCCGAMCTSGCGGGCCTGCGYGGCCTGCGCGCGGCAAGGCTGCAGGCCATCCTGCAAAAGATGCGGGAAAATTTCGCCGATCCTGCCATTTCGGCCCAGAGTGTCGCCCAGCAACTGC
>NZ_JBFUGJ010000274.1:0-8184 GCF_056402975.1 Mesorhizobium sp. P3_A9
GTGCCGAGGGCTTGCGTTGCAACAGCGGCTCGATCTGCAGGATCTCCGAAGCGCGCGCGATGCGTTTGGCGATTTCTTCCTTGGGCAACCCGGCGACACGCAGGCCGAAGGACAGATTCTTTTCCACCGTCATCTGCGGATAGAGCGCGTAGGACTGAAACACCATGCCGATGCCGCGGTCCTTCGGCTCTTCCCAGGTGACGTTCTTGCCCTTGATGAAGATGCGGCCTTCGGAAATATCGAGCAGGCCGGCGACGCAGTTGAGCAAGGTCGACTTGCCGCAACCGGAAGGCCCCAAAAGCACGATGAATTCGCCCTCGGCGACATCGAGATTGAGCGTCTTCAACACCGACACCGCACCGAAATTCAGCGACAGATCCTGGATCGATACGCTGGTACCGTTTTGCGCCATACCCATCAGCCTTTCACCGCGCCGGCGGCGATGCCGCGCACGAACCATCTTCCCGAGATGAAGTAGATGATCAGAGGTACCGCCGCCGTCAGAATGGTGGCTGCCATGTTGACATTGTACTCCCTGACGCCGGTCGTGGTGTTGACGATGTTGTTGAGCTGCACTGTCATCGGCCAGTTGGACCGGCCGGCAAACACGATGCCGAACAGAAAATCGTTCCAGATGCCGGTGACTTGCAGGATGACGGCGACGACGGTGATCGGCACCGACATCGCCAGCATGATGGAGAAGAAGATGCGCCAGAAACCCGCACCGTCGACCCGCGCTGCCTTGAACAGCTCGACCGGCAGCGCCGCATAGAAATTGCGAAACAGCAGCGTCAGGATCGGCATGCCGAAGATCGTGTGAATGATGATGATGCCGGGAAGGGTGGCAAACAGCCCGACCGAGCTCAGGCCGATGATCAGCGGATAGATCACGACCTGATAAGGCACGAAGGCACCGAAGACGAGCAAGCCGAACAGCAGATTGGCGCCCTTGTATGGCCAGAAGGTCAGTGCATAACCGTTGATCGAGGCGCAGATGATCGAGATGATCACGCTCGGCACGGTGATCTTCACCGAATTGTAAAAGCCGGGGCTGAGCCCATTGCAGTCGCGACCGGTGCAGGCATGCAGCCATGCGTCGGCCCAGGGTTGAAAGGTCGGCTCGAGCGGCAGGCTGAAAAGATGTCCGAGCCTGATCTCGGGCATCCCCTTCAGCGACGTGACGATCATGATGTAGACCGGGATGAGGAAGAAGAGCGCCGCGACGACCAGGAACGCATAAAGGCCTATGCGGCCGGCCGATGTCCGCCGTGGTTTCGGCCCGAAGGGCGCGACGCCGGCCTGGACGGGCTGCTCTTGAGTGGTGATCACGCCGGCGGTCATACGGCTGCTTCCCGCTGGCGATTGCGCCGCCACAAGACAAGTCCGCCGAAAGCCAACACGACCAGCACCGGCAGCAGCATCATCGTTGCCGCCGCCATGCCCTGGCCGACGTTCTGGCGAACAGTGATGAGCTGGATGACGTAGACCGCCGGCATTGACGTGGCGATGCCCGGGCCGCCGCCGGTCATGGCGATGACCAGATCATAGACCCGCACCACGCCGACACATTGGAGAACAAAAGCAGTGGCGAAGGCGCCCTTCATCATCGGCGCCACGATGGAAACATGCGTGCGCCATGTCGGGATACCGTCGACCTTCGCCGCCTTCCAGATCTCCTCGTCAACGCCGCGCAGGCCGGCAAGCAGGATCGCCATCGTCACGCCAGAGCCCTGCCAGATGCCCGCCACGACCAGCGCGTAGATCGCGGTATTGGCGTCAACCAGGGGAGCGAAGCTGAAGCTCGACCAGCCCAGATTGCGCATTGCCTCCTGCAGGCCGAGATTGGGATCAAGCACCCACTGCCAGACGAGGCCGGTAACGATCAGCGACATGGCGAAAGGATAGAGGAAGATCGAGCGGAACAGATCCTCCTGGCGGATGCGCTGGTCCATGAAAACGGCGAGCAGATAGCCGAACACCATGTTGCAGGTGATGGACATCAGGCCGAAGAACCAGATGTTGTTGACCGAGACGAGCCAGCGGCTATCGGCCCAAAGCCGCCTGTACTGCGCCAGGCCTACGAAATCGTAATTGGGGAAGAGCTTGGAACTGGTGAACGACCAGAGCACCGAGAAGCCGATGCCGATCACGAAGACGCCGACAGCAACGAGAATCATCGGTATCGTGCCGATGACGGCAGGCAGGTG
This sequence comes from Mesorhizobium sp. P3_A9, assembly GCF_056402975.1. Classification (NCBI taxonomy): domain Bacteria; kingdom Pseudomonadati; phylum Pseudomonadota; class Alphaproteobacteria; order Hyphomicrobiales; family Phyllobacteriaceae; genus Mesorhizobium; species Mesorhizobium sp. P3_A9. Next base: position 2,208 of record NZ_JBFUGJ010000274.1, read on the forward strand.
AAATCTGCGCCTCCATCTCCTCTGCATCGTCCGTTTTTCTCCACTTCCATCGACACGTCGGGACCGTCTGCCGACGCGAAAGTCGGCCTCCGCCAGATTCCCAACCGCCGCAGCTTCCGATCCTGCGATTGTCAGCCCGCCGACAAAGGCTTTCTGCTTGGCGAGCGAGGTGGGACCGAGGCGCCGCTGCATTAGCGGCGCCTCGAATGCTGATCGGCTCCTAGTCGGAACTTCCGATGATGGTGGCGAACTTCGCGGTGGCGTCGTCAGCCGTCATGGAGTCGTCGGCGAAGAATTGCGCGACGAGTTCATTGAGCTGCTGATTGGTGTTCTCGGTGATGAACCGGTTCGTCGCGGTGACGATGTTGGCCGGATCCTCCACTGCCTTCAGCGACTTCTGCATGCACGGGTCGGCCGTCGACATGTCGACATCGCCACGCACGGGCATCGAACCCTTGGCGTTGTTGAAGGCGACCTGAACCTCAGGGCTGATGAGCAATGCGGCAAGGCGCTTCTGCGCTGCCTCGACATCCGGATTGTTCTGCTTGAAGAAGACGATGATGTCGCCGTCGGTGCTGACCACCGGCTTGGCCTCGTTCAGGCCTATCATGCAGCCGAAATCCTTGACGCCGGTCATGCCGGCGGCCGCGAATTCGCCGCGCGCCCAGTCACCCATCACCTGAAGCCCGGCCTTGCCGGTGATCACCAGATTGGTGGTGTCGTTCCAGTTGCGGTTGGCGTAGCCATTGTCGGTGAACTGTTTCAGGGTCCTCAACTGCGTGAAGACGCCTTTCATCTCGGGGCCGCCGGCAATTTCGGCGCTCTTCTTGGTGTACATCTCGTCACGCTTGGCGACGCCGAGAGCCTCGGTGACCATGTCCTGGAAGAGCAACTGGATCTGCCAGCCGTTTCCGTCGCCGCCGATGGCGAAGGGAATGAAGCCTGCCTCCTTGATCTTCGGCGCGGCCGCGATGAAATCGGCCAGGCTCTTCGGCTCCGGCACGCCGGCTTTCTCGAACACCGGCTTGGAATACCAGGCCCAGTAGTTCGAATGGATGTTGACCGGAACGCACCACCAGTGACCGTCGACGAGGCAGGCGCTGCCGATCGCCTTCGGGCGAATGACCTGATCCCACTTGCCGGCGGTCGCGATATCGGTGAGGTCGAGCAGCTTGCCGCCCGAAATCAGCTCCTCGTACTGCCGCCCGGGATTGAACTGTGCCGCACCGGGCGGATCGCCGCCGAGCACCCGCTGCATGACGGTCGAACGGGCGGTTTCGCCCAGGGCAATGGCGCTGTCCACCCACTTGTCGCCATGGCCGTCATTGTCGAAGGCCTTTGCGAACTGCGACACCGCAGCCGACTCGCCCTTCGATGTCCACCAATGGATGACTTCCAGGTCCGTAGCCCTGGCCGGGGCGGCAAACTGCAGCGCGGCCGATGCTGCCAGCGCAGCGGTCAAAATCCCGTATCGCATTTCGGTTCCTCCCAGAATCTGAAACGTTACAGATTTTGGATAAGGCAATTGTAGGGATGACGCAACCCTGGGCAGGCGGCCTGTCCGATATTTTTTCGAGCCGCGAATAAAATAGGACATCGATCATCCCGTTGTGCGCCGCAATATGAGCAATCGCAGCGCAAAACAAACAGTTCGGCCACGGAAGCCGGCAAAATTAGTGCGGCAAGGACGCTTCGCCTTGTATTCTCAAGAGAAATCACGACCACGTGTTCGCCTGCCCATTCGCCATCTGGCAATCGAGATTGGCAACCTGTAACGTTTCAGTATATTGCCGCCTTCGCCGGGCTTGAAATTGTGCGACGCCGCAAATCGCGGCGATTGCCGACCCGCCCTGCGACTGCTATGCGCCTGACGGGCGGGACGAATGGACAGACGGCGTACGGAAAAGAACGACGAGAATTCGGCCAAGGAGCGGCCGACGCTGAAGACGCTTGCCTTCATGACCGGGCTTGGCGTCACCACCGTATCGCGCGCCCTGAAGGACGCGCCGGAGATTGGCGCGGAGACCAGGCGCCGCGTCCAGCTCGTCGCCAAGCAGATCGGTTACCGGCCCAACCGCGCTGGCGTGCGCCTGCGCACCGGCAGGACCAATGTCATCAGTCTTGTGCTCAACACCGAGCGCGAGATCATGAGCTTCGTCTCGGACATCATCTACGGCGTTTCGGAAGTGCTCGCCGACACGCCCTATCACCTGATCGTCACGCCCTATTCGCGCTCACAGGATCCGCTCGACCCCATACGCTATCTGGTCGAGACCGGTTCCGCCGATGGCGTCATCATTTCACGCACGCAGCCGAACGATGCCAGGGCCCGCTATATGCTCGAGCATGGCATTCCTTTTGCCACGCATGGCCGCACCGACATGGGGCTGGTCCACCCCTATCATGATTTCGACAATCACGCTTTCGCGGTCGAAGCCGTGCGGCGTCTTGCGAGCATGGGACGCCGCAAGCTCGCTCTGCTGGCACCACCCATTGGACTGAGCTACCACAGCCACACGGTCAACGGCTTTGCCGACGCGCTGAGCGAGGTCGGCGCCAACGAGATCCCGTTCAGCACGGTGTCGATCGACCATTCGATCGAGCAGATCAGAACGAGGACCGCGCAGCTGATGCGCCGCGACATCAGGCCGGACGGCTTCGTCAGCAGCGGCGCCGCCGCCACGCTTGCGCTCGTCGCAGGCATCGAGGATGCGGGCCTCAAGCTTGGCCGTGACGTCGATATCGTCTCCAAGCAATCATCGGACCTTTTGCACCTGTTTCGGCCCGAACTGCTGATAGTCAACGAGAACTTCCGGCTGGCGGGCTCGGAGCTCGCCCGCTCGGTGCTCGGCTGGATCGGCGGCGCAGCACCTGGCTCGCTGCAAAGTCTCAGCGTGCCAGGCGAGGTTCTGGCCTACCAGCGGTCCATGGCTTAGCCGGCAGCGCCACTGCCCCACGGGCCGTGGAAGGCACCCTGCTCGCCGATGCGTTCGAAACCATGCGCGCCGAAGAAATCGCGCTGCGCCTGGATCAGGTTCGAGGTGCCGCGGCCCTGGCGGTAGCTGTCGAAATAGGCCAGCGCGGAAGACAGCGCCGGCACCGGCGCGCCGGCCTCGGAAGCCTTGGCCACGATACGCCGCAGCGACGGATGCGCTTCCAACATCAAGCTGATGAAAGCCGGCGCCATCAAAAGATTGGTCGACGCGCCGCCGCTGCTAAAGGCCTCCGCCATCGTGTCCAGCATCTGCGAGCGGATGATGCAGCCGGCGCGCCAGATCCTGGCGATGGTCGGCATCGGCAGGTTCCAGTTGAACTCCTTCGAGGCACCAGCCATCACCGCGAAACCTTGCGCGTAGGCAGCGATCTTGCCGGCAAACAGCGCCAGTTCGAGGTCCTTCAGCAGCGCATCCTTGTCGCCGGAGATCTTCGACACACCGATATTGCCGTAGGCCTTTTCCGCCGCCTGCCGCTCCTCCTTGATCGACGATAAAACGCGTGCCGCCACCGCCGCCTCAATCGCGGTCGCCGGAATGCCGAGCTGCTGCGCCTCGATGACCGACCATTTGCCGGTGCCCTTCTGGCCAGCGCGGTCGAGGATGATATCGACCACCGGCTTGCCGCTCTTCGGATCGTCTGCCGCGAGCACCTTGGCGGTAATCTCGATCAGGTAGGAATTGAGCCTGCCTTTGTTCCAGGTGGCGAACACATCGCCGATCTCCTTCGGCCCCATGCCCAGGCCATCGCGCAGGATGCCGTAGATCTCGGCGATCATCTGCATGTCGGCATATTCAATGCCGTTGTGGATGGTCTTGACGAAATGGCCGGCGCCGTCAGTGCCGAGCCATGCCGCGCAGGGTTCGTCCTTGAACTTGGCGGAGATGGCGGTCAGCACTTTTTCGACGCGCTTCCAGGAATCCTCCGTACCGCCGACCATGATCGACGGCCCATGACGCGCGCCCTCCTCGCCGCCGGACACGCCCATGCCGATGAAGGTCAGGCCCGAGCCGGACAGTTCGGAGAAACGCCGCATCGTGTCGCGGAAATTGGCATTACCGGCATCGATGACGATGTCGTTGTTGGACAGCACGCCGCGCAGCGCTTCGATCTGTTCGTCGACCGGCTTGCCGGCCAGCACCATGATGATGATCGGGCGCGGCGGCCGGATCGCGGCGGCAAGTTCTTCCAGGCTGTAGCAGGGAACGACCATGTTCTTCAGCGCGCCGGCATTCTCGACAAAGGCGTCGGTGCGTGCCCTTGTGCGGTTGAAGACGGCAATGCGGTGCCCGTGTTCGGCGATGTTGAGCGCCAGGTTGGAGCCCATCGTGCCAAGGCCGATCAGGCCGATTTCGGCTTTTTCCATCGTTTCTTCCCTGCTTTCGGATCTTGTTGGTTGGAGCCCGCGATTTGGCGGGGATGATTGACGGGCCTTTCGCGCCGCGTCAACCGCCTCGCCGAATTGTGTTGCACATCTGCCGGTTACGGCCTGATGTCCACCGGCGCCTCGATCTTCACCATCTCGAAATCCGAAACCAGGATGTCGATGCGCACCGTCCAGCGGCCGGAAACCGGGATGACGAGGTTGTCGACGCGCCAGCTGCCGTCGCCTGGCTTGGTCGCCGCGCGCTTCAGCGGTTCGATGCCGGAATCGGGTTTCGACAGCACCAGCGTCACCTCCTTGGCGTCGAGTGGTCCGAAATCGCCGGTCATGATGATCATCGAGGCGGCCACCGGCCCGGCGTGGCCGGGCGTGATGCTGAGATCGGCCATCGCTTGTAACGCGTGGATGTGGACCGAGACCGGCTGCGCCGCCGCGATCGCCAGGGCTCGCGGCGGCGGCGTGAAGCGCCAGCCCGCGGCAACGCCGAAGATCGCCAGCACGATCAGCATTTCGACGCCGATCGAGCGGGTGAGCCTGCGTTGCACCTCGGTCGCGCCCGCCTCGGCCGAGGCAGTCAACTTCCAGCGATTGACAGCGGCCAGCGTGAACAGGAAGACCAGCAGCGCGAGCTTGACCAGCAGCAGCCGGCCATAGGCGGTACCGACCAGCGCCGAGGGGGTCTGCACCTGGATGACGGCCAGCACGATGCCGGCTGCGGCGAGCACGGCCACGACAGGCAGGATCGCTGAGGAGAAGCGGCGCAGGAAAGCGACGGCATCTGCCGTCTGGCGCTTCAGCGCGAGACCGAGCGGCACCAATGCGCCGGCCCAGAAGGCGATGCCGACGCCATGCACGAACACCATCGGCCGCGTCAGCCATTGCGGTTCGGCCGCACTGGCGTGGCCGCTGGCGGCAAGCGCGACGCCGACGCCGGCAAGCCCGGCAAGCGCAAACGGCTTGGCGAGTACACGCGGTCCGGCCAGTGACAGCAGACCGAGCCCCAGCGCAATCAGGGCGACCAGCACCGTCCAGCCGAAGCTGGTGCCGAGCCCGGTCCGCCAGATCACTGCTTGCACGAGATGGGAGAGCGGCGCGCCAAGCGCATCGAGCCCCTGAAAGCCGAGCGACAAGGGCGCCGCCAGCAGGCCGCACAGGATCGCGGCCGTGACGAAGCGCTGACCCGCTCGTCCTTCGCCGGCCAGCCAGGCAAGGGCAAAGGCGCCGCCGACGCCGAGGAAAAGGCCGATGTAGAGAAAGACCTTGCCGATCCAGATCGCCGACCGCAGCGGCCAGTCGACGGCCTCGGACACAGCGGGCGGTTCGCTTGCCGCGCCGATGGAAAACAGCAGCGAACCGCCGACCGGATGGCCATCGGCGGAAATGACACGCCAGCTCAGCACATGCGTGCCGGATTTGAGCGCTTGCGGATTGTCGATCTCGACGGTCTGGTCGCTGAGGCGGAAGGATGTCAGCGCAACCGGCGTGCCGTCGGGCTTCACCAGCGTCAGTACCAGCGGTGAGACCGGCTCGCTGAACGTCAGTGAGAACTGCGTCGGAGCCTGCGCCAGGATCGCACCGTCAGCCGGGTCGGTCTTGATC
>NZ_JBFUGJ010000275.1:0-8144 GCF_056402975.1 Mesorhizobium sp. P3_A9
GTCCGCGGCCGCTCGTCCCGTGTCGGTTCGACTCGGAGAAATTGGGTTTTTGCGCGCTCCCGGACGCGGTGGTGGAAATACTCACCAGTGACAGCGAGCACTCGGTCGAGGACGAAACAGAACGACTTCTGCCACATCTCCAAAAGGGCACCTCGATTTCCACGACCGATCTGAAAGCCGGACTGCACAACCCCGAGGTGTTTTTCGATCCGCAACGTGCCGAAGCATACCGGGCTCTGTGCCATGAGGACACCGCCTCGGTCAGTTGGCTGGTATACGATTTCCTGCCCTATCTTCATCCGCAGGACTGGGAGCCGCGCACGACAGGGCGACTGATGCACTATCTGCGCGCGCTTCGCGAAATACCGCGCGCTGCGTTTATCAGTGAACAGACCCGCCGCGAGTACGTGCATCGCGTCATACGAAAGGTTGGTCGCGCAGGTCCCGCGATCCCGCTGGGCGGCGATGGCGTAGCGATGTCCCGGCAAACGTTCGACGCCCAAAAGCGAATGTTCACATATGTCGGGACAATCGAGCCCAGGAAAAACGTTGCCGATATTCTCGAGGCCTTTGAGCTGCTTTGGCAGCAAGATATCGACGTCGAATTGACCGTCATTGGTCGGATAGAAAGCCGATCGACGCGCGAGCCTGTGATCCTGGAACGCCTCAAGGCCGAACCGCGCTTCAGATATCTGGGGCATGCAAGCGATGATGCGATCAGGCAAACCCTGGAAAAAACGCGAGCAACCCTGTTCGTCAGTTCACTGGAGGGCTTTGGCATTCCGCCCTATGAAAGCCTGGCAAGCGGCATTCCGGTCATTGCATCCGCAAACCTGCCCAGCCTCGACGTGCTGCCACCAGGCGGCCGTGTCATCCTCGACGAGATAAGCCCCACCGCGATTGCCAGCGCGGTGCATCAACTGCTTGACGATCCGTTCGCGGAAAGGCTTTGGGGTGAGGTGACGAGACTGCGAATACCGACTTGGGACGGGTTTGTGCACAAACTTGCATCGTGGCTGCACGGCGCAGGCTAGAGCAGTTCACCGCTTCACGGAAACAGCGAATCGCTCCAAGTCCTTGTTTTGACGCAACTCCCCAGGGAAAGCGCTGTCCACTTTTCCCGAGAAAGCCGTTTCACGCTTTTGCTGAAATTGCTCTAACGGCCTCGCGGCGGGTTTGACGCTATCGTCAGAGCTAGCGCTTCCAAGCTCCTCACGAGTTGAGCCTGCTCTTGTCGCAATGCCTGGATGTCATCCGAGCGTGCATGATTTTCCAGGCTCCTCGCGAGCTGGGCCTGCTCCTGTCGCAGCGCCTGGATGTCATCCGAGCGTGCATGATTTTCCAAGCTCCTCGCAAGCTCATATGAGCGATCGAGGTGTTCCTGGACGGGTCGCAACAGAAATGTTCTGGTCCGCCACATCACTGGACGCACGAAAGGCCTGAAAAGAGCCTTGTAGACGGCGAGAGCGCCCTTCTTCACGGTTGAGCGCAGGCGACCTGGAGCAGGGCTGGAGGGCGGCTCAGAACTAGCCTGTGAAACCATGGAACTCTCCATAGGAGTGACATCAATCGCATTATCACGACCGACAGCATGATGAAACCGGCGTAAAAGCCTCGCCAATGGCAGAACGCTCCCCAAGGCACGCGGCGCCGCCTCATCACGAAGTTCAAGGACGAGGCGATCGTAACGTGCGGCAAGCGAGGTCGCCGAAGCACGTGAATGACGCTCCTGCTCCAGCTGTCCGGACAGGGCTGCAATATCGGCCGCCTGACGCCTGCCGTCCTCCTCCGCCCGCTCGCGTTCTTGCTCCAGTTGCTTGGACAGAGCTGCCGCGTGGGTCGTCAGGCGTATGCCCTCGGCTCCGGCCTGCCGCTGTTCTTGCTCCAGTTGCGCAGACAGGGCCGCCGCTTGGGCTGTCAGGCGCTTGCGTTCGGCCTCCGCCTGCTTTTGTTCCCGCGCAAGGCGTTTGGTCAGAGCCGCTGCGTGGACTGTCAGACGCTGGCTTTCTGCCTTCACCTGCTCGATTGCCGCCGTGAGCTCAACCGATCGTTTTTGAATTTCCGCGCTCTCTTGGYGTTGGGCTTCGCATTCCGCGGAAAATTGATCTCGCTGCGCAATGATCTCACTGCGTTCGGCCGTCAGTTGTTCCACGGCTACGCTCGAATGCCATTGTTCGAATGTAACATGGCCATCGAGAACGTTTACCGGCACATGGAAGTGGCGGAGCAGCTCTTTGCTCTCGGCCCTCACATAAAAGACATTGATGCCGTCGAAGTACGCACGCAAGAACCCGCTCGCGAGCAGAACTGGCTCCCAACTCTGATTGACGAGCTCGTTCGACCACGGCGCAGTTGCTTCGATCACCAGAACCAGCGGTCGAATCAAGCTCCAGTCTGTCGCTCCAATGATTGCAGCTTCCGACCCTTCCGCATCGATCTTGAGAAAGTTGATCTCTTGTCCAATGGCATGCTGGGCGACGAGACCGTCGAGCGTCACAGCCCGAACTCGAAGCATCTCCCCTTCGCCGTCCGCCGTGACCGGCTCTTCGGCCACTTTGGACATGCCGGGATCGGATCGATTCTGGAAGAAACCGACTTCACCGTCCTGATCCGTGACCACGGCCTTTACATTCGTGTCACGCGATCGCTCCCGCGCCAACTCGTCGAAAACCGCTCCCGGTTCGACGTTTATGCCGGACCATCCGCGATCGTAGAAAGTTTTGGTGACGGATCCTATGGTCGGGTGATAGGCGCCGATGTCGATATAGAAACCTGTCGCGGCGTCCTTGAAAACGCGCTCGAGCAGAACGTCTTCACAATTTTGCGCGTAGCTGATCATTGCGGGCGCTGCCGGCGGGGTTGCGTCGGCGCCCATGGTTTTTCCGTGCATTTCATTCGAATCGAAAAAGCTCCATTGGGCCCCGCAGCCCCGTTGTTTTCTAACTTAGCTGAAGCCGTTTGACATCAGCGGGAAACTCGCAACCGAGGCAGGTCTGCAGCCCCTCTTTGTTGGACCGTCCATCAGCACACCTGCGGTCGGCTGCGCTTTGCTGGTCGCATGCTGCCGTGTCCGAAAATTGTCGAACTGTTTGCTGAAAACGGGACATCGGCTAAAAACCTGCCGATGGATCAGGATCGTCCTCTCTTGCGCGGTTTCGCGATCTGCACGGCGCCACGGTCGGGCAGCAATTTCCTGTCACAACTGCTTTCCAGTACCGGCCAACTCGGCCGTCCGCTGGAATATTTCAACGGCCCGGGACGACGCTATTTCGACGATCCGGACTACCCCGACGACAGGGGCATGCAGATCGACAGAATCCTGACCATGGGCGCCACGTCCAACGGGATCTACGGGCTGAAGATCTTCGCGCATCAGTACGACTGGATCGAAGGCCAAACCCAATGGACCTCGATGCTTCCGAACCTGCGATTCATATTCCTGCGCAGGCGCGATATGCTGGGCCAGGCGATGTCCTGGGCGCGGGCTTTGCAGACCGGCCAGTATCGGCATGGGCAAACGTCGACGGGTGAAGCGGAATTTGATGGTGAGGCAATTTTGGGCCGTCTTCGCGCGATCGCGACCGAATATGCCCGGTGGGAAATGTATTTCGCCAGAAACGAGATAGCAGCGCTTCACTTCGTCTACGAGGAGATCGTTGATGCTCCGCAGCAGGCAATCGATAGGGTAGCCGGGCTCTTCGACCTGCATCCTGTGCACATCGATTCGCGTCAGGTCGGCGTCATTGTGCAGCGTGACGAAATCACCGAAAGCTGGCGTAAGCGCTTTGTCGAGGAATTCGGCGATCCGAATAGCGTTGATAAGTTATAGAGTTGGTCGTGGCGCCGTGCGCCGTGGACTGCCTGAGCGGACAGTTCGTCGTAGGGAGCCTGCAGATCCATGACCTTCGAACAGCCGCTGACGGTCCTGATCGCCAACATTTATCTGACAGGCCGCTCGGGAACCGAGATCGTCACCCGGGAAGTCGCCTTCGCCCTCATGCGCGCCGGGCACAGGCCGATCGTCTATGCGCCCGGGCTGGGACCGATCGCGGAAGAGATTCAGGCTCGCGGCATACCTGTCACCGACGACATCTCGACCATCGCCGCAGACATTGACATCATCCACGGCAATCACACCCAGGTTACTGCGATCGCCACGGCGCGCTTTCCGAATGCCCCGGCCGTTTACTTCGCACACGATTTCGTCGCCTGGCACAGCGCCCCGCCGCTTCTCGCCAACATCCGCAAATACGTTGCCGTCGACGACACGGTTGCCGAGCGGCTGCAGTTCGAAGCCGGCATTCCGGCAGACCGTATCGTCACGCTGCTCAATGCTGTCGACACCGACCGTTTCGTCCCCGGGCCGCCGCTGCCGGAGCGTCCACGCCGAGCCCTGGCTTTTGCCAAGAACACGCAGCATTTGCACGCGGTGCGCGCCGCCTGCGCGGAGCGCGGCATTGAGCTCGATGTGATAGGAGCCTCCATCGGCAGCATCGCGAGCGAACCCGAAACCCTGCTGCCGCAATATGACCTCGTGTTCGCGTCTGCGCTAAGCGCCCTTGAAGCCATGGCATGCGGACGCGCAGTCATCGTCTGCGACGGCCGCGGCCTTGCCGGAATGGCTCGTTCCGACACTTGGGATGGATGGCGGCGGCGCAACTTCGGACTGCGGGTGCTGCAACAGCGCCTGTCGACCGAGGCGGTCGCAGCCGAGATCGACCGCTACGATGCCGTCGATGCGGCGGAAATCTCGAGCAGAACCCGCCAAGAGGCAGGCATGTCAAAGTGGCTGAACACTTGCCTGTCGCTCTATCGCGAAGCACTGAGCCAACACCGCGCCGCGCCTGCGGACAAGGACGAATTGAACCTGTCGCTGGCGCGTCACATGCAGACCTGGCTGCCGAAGCCCGGGCCGATATGGCCGTGGATGACGGAGCGTGAGGATCTGCTGGCGCAGCTGGCTCGCATGCGGGCCGAGTTGGAGCAGGCCGAGATGATGACGCAGGCCGCGTTGGAACAGGCCAAGCTGGCGCAGGCCGAGCTGGCGCAAGCCGAACCGGAACAAGCCGGGCCGGAACAGGGTGCGCTGCAACCGGTCGAGGCGAGCAAGGTGTTATCGTTCGCCAAGGCCGACGATCCCCAAAGATTTGTGCGCCTGACGGGATTCTCCGCGGTTGAACATTGGGGAGTCTGGACTGACGGCGACCTGGCGACAGTCGAATTCAAAATGTCCTCCACGGCTGCGCCGACCTGGTTAAGACTGGGTTTGGTGGCTTTTCTTCATGAGAACCATCCGGAAGTGTCCGCTGAGCTCTTCATCAACGGAATCTCGATTGAACGACGGGTGTTTGGGTCGACCACTCCCGGCGTACCGCTTTTCCTTCAGCAAGACTGGCAGGTGGCGTTGCCGCCCGACGCTGCACTGGCCCGCAGTCTCTCCGTTGGTCTGCGGATTGAGAACCCGGCAAGTCCGCTGGAGGTGGGGCTGTCAGACGATCGGCGGCGGCTTGGATTGGGGCTATGCCTGATCGAACTTGGCGAATGAGGTCCTGACCTTCGGCCAGGACGCTCGTTCGGGATTCAGATCGCCAGTCGCCTGGCTAGCGGCTCGACGTGTTCCTTGAAGCGAAGCACCGTCTTGTAGTAGCCGCTTTTCACTCGCTCCGTGCCCCAACGCTCATAGGCCGGCGGCTGCTCGGAACATTCTGAAATGTCCAGGTGGTAGTCGACCGGGGTGAGGTGTTCCACGCTGAAGCTCGTAAGACCATGCGCAGCGCGCAGACGGTCGGCCTCCTCGGTCAATTCCGGATAATTGTCGACGGCCCTGAGCTTGCGCTCGAAGGCGCCGGCGTCGAGATGAAGCTCTATTCCCTCCCGTGTGGCGGTTTGGCGCCGCAGTACAACCGCCTCGAGCGGAAATTCGAGATTGGGCAGATCGCGGCCATTTCGGTCGCGCAGCCGCGCCAGCGCTGCGTTGACGAGCAGCCGACAGACGTCATGCCCCGGATTGAACCCCTCGACCGCGTCGGCAGCGACATAGTCGATCGCCTCATCGGCGAGGATCTCGGCTATTTCGTCAACGAGCACCCTGAACGTCTCCACTTCGCCGGCCAGAATGGCCCGGTAGAGATCGCGGTCCGCCATCCTGCCGAAGAACGTTGCCGCTGGACGCGCGCCGGCGCCGGCCAGCACTTCGGCCGTGCGGTCGAGCCGGCCGGCATCGAGATGCCCCGAGCCGTCTGTCAGCACCAGGACCAGAGGCTTGCTGGTCTCCATCCAATGATGGACCCGCAATTCATGCCCCGGATGAGCAACGATCAATGCAGCCTTCCTGCTGCGCCACCAGCCTTGCTCGCTGCTAGCCATGAGACGCCGGTTCCGGCGGTAGGCTCGAGGCGGCGGCAACGGTGAATGCATCCCGTGCGGGCATTGCCTGGATCTCCATTATTTCTCCGTACATTTCATTCGAATCGTACGAGTTCCAGCGACCGCATGACTATTGATTGCTATTGTCGATCTCAACCGAGATCGTTCTACCTCCATTCGAAAAACTATCAACCGAAATAAGCTGGCAGAACCTCATTGGGGGGACCGTCCATCCGCACTCGACCATGTTCCATCCACAGGATGCGGTTGCAATTCTTTTGCAGCAGCTCGCGTGAGTGGCTGGCAAGCACAAGTATCTTGGTCGTCTCCACAATCTCGCGCAGCCGCCTGTCGGCCTTTTGCTTGAAGTCCTCGTCCCCGGTCGAAAGCCATTCGTCCATGACGAGTATTTCCGGCCGGATCGCCGTGGATGTCGAGAAAGCCAGGCGAAGCTGCATGCCCGACGAGTAGGTCCGGAACGGCATGTCAAGAAAATCACCCAGTCCGGTGAACTCGGCAATCCCATCGAACTGCTCGCGCAATTCGATCGGCCGCATGCCCATCATCGCTGCCCGCAGCCTGATGTTTTCGCGGCCCGTTGCTTCCGGGTCGATACCCAGAGAGATGTTGATAAGGGATACGCATTCGCCGTCGATCACCGCCGATCCGCTCGTCGGCTTGTAGATGCCCGACAGCACGCGCAGCAGTGTCGTCTTGCCGGAACCATTGTGGCCGACGAGGCCGATCCGGTCCCCCTCGTTCACAGAAAAGCTCACATCCTCCAGTCCGCGCACGATGACATGACCATCAACCCGACGGTCGATCGCACCTCCTGTGGCGACGCTCAGCACCCTGTTCTTGAGAGAGCGGCTTGCCGCGTTGAAGACCGGAAATTCGACCGAGACACCGGTCAGTATGATTGAGGTCATAGCAGGGATCATAGCCAATAGGGGATGCGATGACGATAACGGCCGAACAGCAACAGGGCGACCGTCCAGCCAATGATCGCAAACACGATGCACGCCATCCAGCTCGTCGCGGACGCAAGCTCGCCCAGCAGCGGGTCGCGCACGACGCTGATGAGGTGGTAGAAGGGATTGAGATCCAGCAACAGCCGCGAAATGCCCCCGGGCAGCGTTCGTGCCATCCACATCACCGGGGTCAGGTACATGATGACCTGCAGGAGATTCTGCATGACCTGCGTCATGTCGCGATAGCGGGCGCATAAGACACCCAGGATCACCATGATCCAGAGCAAATTGAGCGACAAGATGACAAAGCCCGGCAGCGCCAGGAAAACGTGCCATGTCGGCACGCGCCAGAAGACCAGGAGAACGAGAGGATAGATGAGGATGTTGTGGCCGAGAATGATGGCGTTGCGGTAGAGCGTGCGCAGTACGTGCGTGAACAATGGCATGCGCACCTGAAGGATGATGCCTTCGGCACCGATAAAGGTGGTGCACCCCTCGTTGATCGACGACGAAATGTACCCCCAGAAGATCAAGCTGACGCAGATGTAGGGCAGAAACTCCTGCATCGGCGCACGGAAGAGCGTGCCGAAGACGAGCCCAAGCGCGCTGATCAGGACGCCCATATTGATGGTCAGCCAAAACGCTCCGACCCGTGAACGCCGATATCGCTGGGCCACGTCCTGCCAGCTGAAAGTTGTCGCCAGGTGGTGTTTCTTCAGCGAGGCTCTTATGTCGGCGAAAGCCTCTGCGAGGACGCCTGTCTCAGTCGGCAGCATATGTCGAGATATCCCGATCGTGTGTTCTGCC
>NZ_JBFUGJ010000276.1:0-8128 GCF_056402975.1 Mesorhizobium sp. P3_A9
CTTGCACATCGGGCGGAACCTTCGTAGCGAGCTTCGGCAACAACACCGTCAACTTCAATGCAACGTCGACGCTTTTCATCCGGCATGTTTTGCCGGACCGCCTCCAGGTGTGATTGACAGAAGCGTCCCAGTGCGTCTCCGCGTCAAAATTTGAATGCGCGCGCCTCAGGCTGTCGAGCAACTCTGGAACGGACGTTCCAGAGACAGCAAAATATTTGGTCGTCTCCGTCACTCTCAAACGGGCATCGGCTTGCTCTGACCCCAATCCCAGCAGGGCTAGACTAATCAGAAGAACCATCGACGCATGCTTGTATCCCAAATGATTGCCCCTTCGATCGAACTCTTATCTGCTGCCCGAGCAAATCAGTATCGTCTCGACGGGGCAAGATACCAGGCGCGATGGGAACCCAGAGCCGGTCAGATCCAATCTCGTTGGCAAGGAATGTCGTTTGACGATGCGAGCGAGCCGCTCTACTTCCATGGAACAATCGGATGGCTAGAGCAGTTCACCGTTTCACGAAAACGGCAACCTGCTCTAACTCTTTGTTTTGACGCAATTCCCTAGGGAAAGCGCTACGCGCTTTTCCCGGGGAAACCGTTTCACACTTTTCCTGGAATTGCTCTAAGGGCGGCGCGGGAGCAAGGTTGGACGATGAAATTGCCTTCTACCGTTGCCTACCCGCTCACGCTGGTGCTCATACTGTTTGTCGTCGCGGGCTGCACTTCCCTCAGCGGGACGGCTGACCCGGCGAAGTACGACACGATGAGCTGCACCGAGCTTAACAGCGCGCTGGGGACCAATGCAGGCGAAATCTCGCAAACCGCGATAACCCGCGGCAAGGTCGCCAACACCAGTGTTCCGCGCTGGCTGCTTGGCGGTTCGCGTGTGAAAACCGCAGTGGCCAATCGTGAAACGGCAAGGATCGACCGGCTGAAACAGCAGCAGGATGCCATTGCCGCTGCGCGAGCGCGCAAATGTCCGAGGTCAGCGGGCTGAGCGAATAGTTGCCGCCGCGATGATTGAAGCGCGTCTCACGCGCTCAGCCGGAAGCGCGTGACATCGATCGCCGCGGCCATCAGCGTCTGCGTGTAAATATGCTGCGGGTTGCTGAAGATCGCCTCGGTCGGTCCCTCCTCGACGATCTTGCCCTGTTTCATGACGATGATGTAGTCGGCCATGGCGCGCACGACCGAGAGATCGTGGCTGATGAACAGGTAGGACAGTTCGTGATCGGCCTGCAGCTTGCGCAGCAGTTCGACGATCTGTTTCTGCACCGAACGGTCGAGCGCCGAGGTCGGCTCGTCCAGTACCACCATCTTTGGCTTCAGGATCATGGCGCGGGCAATGGCGATGCGCTGCCGCTGGCCGCCGGAGAATTCGTGCGGGTAGCGGTTGCGGGCGTTGGGATCGAGGCCGACCTCAAGCAAGGCCTCGACCGCGCGCTGGTCGCGCTGTTTGCCCGAAAGGTTTGGCTCATGCACCAGCAGGCCTTCGGTGATGACCTGGCCGACGGTCATGCGCGGCGACAGCGAGCCGAACGGATCCTGGAAGACGAGTTGCATCTGGCGCCGCAGCGGCCGCATCTGCTGCCGGTCGGCCTGGGAGATGTCGCGRTCGCCGAAACGAATGAGCCCATCGCTSGGCAGMAGCCGCAGCAAGGCGCGGCCGAGCGTCGATTTGCCTGAACCGGATTCGCCGACAATGCCGATGGTCTGGTTGCGYTGCAGCCGGATCGAGATGTCATCGACGGCGCGCAGCATCAGCGGCTCGCCGGCCAGAAACCCGCCGCCGATCCTGAATGTAACTTCGACATTCCTGCCTTCGAGCACCACGGGTGCATTGGCGGGCGGAGGCGCCTTGGTTCCCGTCGGCTCGGCCGCCAGCAGCATCTTGGTGTAGGCGTGCTGCGGGTTGGCGAAGATCGCTTCGGCCTCGCCTTCCTCGACGACCTCGCCCTGGCGCATGACATAGACKCGGTCGGCRAAGCGSCGGACGATGCCGAGRTCGTGGGTGATGAAGACGATSGCCATGCCGAGCTTGCGCTGCAGTTCGGCSAGCAGCATCAGRATCTGCGCCTGGATGGTGACGTCGAGCGCSGTCGTCGGCTCGTCGGCGATCAGGATGTCGGGGGCATTGGCAAGCGCCATGGCGATCATCACGCGCTGGCGCTGGCCGCCCGACATTTCGTGCGGATAGGATTTCATCCGCCGCTCCGGATCGGGAATATGCACGAGCCGCAAAAGCTTGAGCGCCTCTTCGCGTGCGTCGGCGGCATTCAGGCCGCGATGCCGGCGGATCGGTTCGATCAGCTGGTTGCCGATCGAATAGAGCGGATCGAGCGAGGTCATCGGCTCCTGGAAGATCATGCTGATCTTGGCGCCGCGGACCTTGTTCAGGTCGGATTTGCTCAGTGTGAGCAGGTTGCGGCCGCGATAGTCGACGCTGCCGGTGGCTTCGCCGTTAGAAGCCAGCAGGCTCATCGCCGCCATCATGGTCTGGCTCTTGCCGGAGCCGGACTCGCCGACCACGGCAACGGTCTCGCCTGATTTGACGTGGATGTTTATGCCCTTCACCGCTTCGACGGCACCGTCGAGCGTGCGGAAGCGCACGCGCAGGTCCTTGACGCTGAGGATCGTTTCGGGAGTTTCCATCTCAGCGGTCCCTTGGATCGAGCGCATCGCGCAGGCCGTCGCCGACGAAATTCAGCGCAAACAGCGTCGAGACGAGGAAGAAGGCGGGGAACAGCAGCAGCCAGTTGGCGGTGCCGATGTTCTTGGCGCCGACCGAGATCAGTACGCCCCAGCTGGTCATCGGCTCCTGCACGCCGAGGCCGAGGAACGACAGGAAGCTTTCCAGGATGATGACCTGCGGCACCAGCAGCGTCATGTAGATCACCACCGGGCCGAGCAGATTGGGGATGACATGGCGCAGCAGGATGCCGCGCTGGCCGACGCCCATGGCTTCCGCCGCCTGGACATATTCCTGGCGGCGGATCGACAGCGCCTGGCCGCGCACGATGCGCGCCATGTCGAGCCACAGCACCGCGCCGACCGCCAGGAACATCAGCACGAAGTTGCGGCCGAAGAACACCACCAGCATGATGACGAAGAAGATGAACGGCAAGGAATAGAGCACATCGACGATGCGCATCATCACCTCGTCGGTTTTGCCGCCGGAAAAGCCGGCGGCGGCGCCGTAGATCACCCCGATCACCACCGCCACGACGCCGGCGAGCAGGCCGATGGCCAGCGAGATGCGCCCGGCCATCAGCGTGCGCGAGAGAAGATCGCGGCCGGTGTTGTCGGTGCCGAACAGGAAATATTGCTGCTTGACCGATGTGCTCATCGTCACCTCGAGCCCGTCGGGCGATTTGTTCTCGATCTTGGTGTCGTCAAAGGCATCGGAGCGGTCGAGGTAGCGGATGTTGCGATCATCGATCGGTTTGGTCGAGGTGACGGTGACCGTGACGCGGCTGCCTTCCTGATGCCATTCCTTGAGGTCGACCCGCATGCGCTTGATGGCGTCCGTGAGTGCTCCCTGAATCATCTCGGGCTTCGGGTAGGCCGACAGGCTTGGCGGCATGCGGACATAGTCGGCATAGATGGTCGTGTATTGATGCGGCACGAACCAGGGGCCGAACACGCTGACGAGCCCGATCAAGGCAAGGTAATAGAGGCTGAACATGGCGGCGCGGTTGGCCTTGAGGCGCGCCCATGCATCGCCCCAGAGCGAACGGCCAACGATGGCGGGAGCTGCTGCGGCTGCGATGTCAGTCATAGCGCACCCTCGGGTCGACGACCGCGTACATGACGTCGACGATCAGGTTGAAGACGATGGTGAAGATGGCGATCACCACCACCGTTCCCATCACCAGCGTGTAGTCGCGGTTGAGCGCGGCATCGACGAAATAGCGGCCGACGCCAGGAATGGAGAAGATCGTCTCGACAATGACCGATCCGGTCAAAAGGGCCGCCGCCGCCGGGCCAGTGAATGAGACGATCGGCAGGATGGCGCCGCGCAGGGCGTGCTTGACCACCACCGACCAGTCGGAAAGGCCGAGCGCGCGTGCCGTGCGGATATGGTGGGAACGCAATGATTCGATCATCGAGCCGCGCATCAGGCGGGCAACGATGGCGATCTGCGGCAAGGCAAGGGTCAGCACCGGGCCGACTTTGTTGATGAAGGCGCCATCACCCCAGCCACCGATCGGCAGCAGCTTCCAGGTCAGCCCGAACAGCAGCTGGATCACGGGCGCGATGACGAAGGTGGGGATGGTGCTGCCCGCCGTCGCCAGCGCAATCACCGTATAGTCGCCAAGCTTGTTCTGGTTGAGGGCGGCAATGGTGCCGAGCACGGAACCGAGCAGGAGCGCCAGGATCAGCGCCGAGGCACCGAGCTGGATCGAAATGGGCAGGCCCTTGGCAAACAGTTCGGTGACGGTGAAATCCGGCATGTTGTAGCTCGGGCCGAAATTGCCGCGCAACAGATTGCCGAGATAGTGGACATATTGCAGCCAGAGCGGATCGTTGAGGCCGAACTGGGCTTCAAGGTTGGCCTTGATCTCGGGGCTCAGCCCCCGCTCCTGGTTGAATGGCCCGCCTGGCGCGACGCGCATCAGGAAGAACGCCATCGTCACGATGACGAACAGCGTCGGGATGGCGGTCAAAAGCCGCCGGAAGACGTATCGCAGCATCGGTGCCCCACTTGATCCGGAACACACCCGTCAAGTCGGACGATTGTGCTCCAGTCTTCAAATCTTCGCACCGGATTTTCCGAAAATCGATTGCGCTTCCCGGCCGATGCGATGGCAAACCAGCACCGCCGCGCCCTGAAGGACGCGGCGGCTTGGCCAGGGATCAGTCCTTGCTGACGAAACGCGACGGATGGACGTCCATCACGTTGTCGACGAAGCCATGCAGCTTCGAGGAAACGATGTCGTGGTAGCTGTAGTAGAGCAGCGGGATCTGGCCGACGTCGTCGACGAGAATGCGCTCGGCCTCGGAGAGCTCCTTCATGCGCTCCTCGGGCTTGCCGCCGGCGGCGGCCGCCTTGTCCATGGCCGCTTCGTATGGCGCGCTGTTGTAGTTCGAGTAGTTGTTGCCGCTCGCCTTGCGCGAGATGCCGAGGAAGGTCTCCGGATCCTTGTAGTCGGCGATCCAGGCGGCTCGCGCCACGTCGTAGTCGCCCTTCTGCTCAAGGAAGGAGTAGTGGGTCTTGGTGTCGGTGTTGAGCAGCGTGACGTCGACGCCGAGCGGCTTCAGCTGCTCCTGGATGGCAACCGCGGTGTTCTTATGGTTCTCCGAGGTGTTGTAGCGGATTTCCATCTTCAAGGGTTTTTCGGGCGTATAGCCGAGYTTCTCSAGGATYTTCTTGGCGGCRTCCTCRCGGTCGATCTGCGGCATGTCRGCRWATTTGGCCATTGCSGGCGTGTAGCCCTCGATGCCGGGAGGCACCATCGAATAGCCGGGCAGCATCGAGTTCTGCCAGACCTTTTCGGCGATGAAGTCACGGTCGATCGCCATCGAAATGGCGTTGCGCAGCTCGGGGTTGTTCCACGGCGCCTTGTCGGTTTTGATCGCGTAATAGTAGGTACCGAGATACGGGCCGACGTGGATCTGGTCGCCGAACTTGGTCTTGAGATCGGCAAGCTGTTCGGTCGGCAGATCGTCATAGCTGTCGAGTTCGCCCGCCTCGAAGCGCTTCATCGCCGATGAACGGTCTTCGGTCGGGATGTAGTTGACCACGTCGAACTTGACGGTAGCGGCGTCCCAGAATTTCGGGTTCTTGACCAGTTTCATGTGGTCGTTGGGAACCCATTCGGCCAGCGTATAGGCGCCGTTCGAAACAAGATTGCCGGGCTTGATCCAGTCGGCGCCGAGCTTTTCAATCGAGGCCTTCGAGACCGGATAGGTCGCCTGATGGGTCAACATCTCCAGGAAGTACGGGGTCGGCGCCTTCAAGGTCACTTCCAGGGTGTTGGCGTCGATTGCCTTGACGCCCATGTCCTCGGGCTTGCCYTTCTTGGTGTTGACGTCCTCGGCACCCTTCACCGGGTACAGCATCGAGGCGTATTCGGCGCCGGTCGCCGGGTCTTCCAGCCGGTGGAAGGCGTAGACGAAGTCGTCCGCCGTCACCGGGCTGCCGTCCGACCATTGGCCGTCCTTGCGCAGCTTGAAGGTGTAGACGGTGCCGTCATCCGATACCGTCCAGCTTTCGGCGGCGCCCGGGATGAGGTTCGCCTTCTCGTCCTGCATGACCAGGCCCTGGAACAGGTCACGCAGCACATTCGCTTCATAGACCGTCGAGGTCTTGTGCGGGTCGACCGATTCCGATTCAGCGGCGGTGCCCCTGTTATAGACGGTCTCGGCGAAGGCCGGCGTGTAGAATGCCCCGGCGGCTACCGCCATGGTGGTGGCGAATACCGTCGCCTTCAGCATGTTTTTCAGCATGAAGTTCTCCCTGTCGGCGCTGCCGTCGGCGCGCCTTTTCGTGTTGACGCCCCGGAGCCGATATCTGGCCCCTTTGAGCGCGCCGCCGGTTCCCTCCGGCAGCTGGTGGCAGGAGACTAGACAGGAGGTAAGCTCTTTTCAACCGAGTACTGATTGACCCTAAGTCAATCCTCATAATCGAAGAAGCAACGGCTAAATTAGAGCCGCATTTTCAATCGCGCACATCCTCAGGTTGTGCCCGGAGTTTTCGCTTTCTGCATGCGAACTTTGGCATGCTAGTATCATGGTTCAGAACCTCATTTCCAGGGTCCGAAGGCTCGCGTTCCGGACAGACAGTTCGGGAACTTCAGCGGTCGAGTTCGCTCTGCTGTCGCCGCTCTTCATCCTTATTCTGCTCGGAATGGTTGCATATGGCATCTACTTTGGTGCCGCCAACTCGATCCAGCAGATCGCGGCCGATGCCGCCCGGACGGCCATAGCCGGTTTGAACCAGACCGAGCGCCAGACGCTGGTGGCCAGCTACCTGACCACAAATGCCGGTGGCTACCCGTTCGTGGACGCCAGCAAACTGACCTACCAGGCCAATGACAGCGTGGCTGATGGAAGCCAGTTCGTGGTGTCGATCTCGTACGATGCCCGCAACCTGCCGATCTGGAATCTTTTCCCGGGCATAGCGATGCCGGGAACCACGATCACGCGCCAGTCAACGATCAGGGTCGGAGGTATCTAAATGCTGCAGCGTGCGGGCAAGGGCATCGGCCGGCTTGCACGGTCGATGGTGGGAGACAGGAAAGCAAACTTCGCCGTCATGACCGCACTGAGCGCGCCGGTCGCGCTGGCGCTGGCCGCGGTGGCCATCGACGAAGCCTCCATCTACGGCGAGCGTCGGCAAGCCCAGGCGATGGTCGACCTGGCGGCGATCACCGCCGCCTCGAACATCAACAATGTCAACACGGCGGTCGTCACCACGCTCACCGACAACGGCATGCCTGGTGTCGTCGTTCAAGCTTCGGGCCAGACCATTGCCCCGGCTGTCGGAAAGACGGTGGTGACGGTCACGCAAGGCCGATATGCCTCGTCGACCACCAATGTCACCCAGCGCTTCCAGGCAGGCGTGACACCCTACAACGCGGTGCGTGTCACGCTGACGAAAATCCCCGCCCGCTATTTCGCCAGCTCGATCATCCCCAGTCCGGTCATCGGCACCCAAGCCACGGCGAGCATGACACCGCAGGCGACATTCTCGGTCGGATCGAGACTGCTCAGCGTCAATGGCGGCATCCTCAACGCTCTTCTGAGCGGGCTTCTCGGCGGCAACATCTCGCTCAGCGTCATGGACTATAACGGACTGATCTCAGCCGATGTCAGCGTGCTTTCCTTCATCAGTGCGCTCGGCACACAGCTGAACATCACGGCCGGTACCTATTCGGACGTGCTGGCCTCGAAGGCGACGGTCGGCCAGATCGCCACCGCCATGGCCAATGTTCCCGGCCTCGGCAACACGGCCAAGGTCGCCCTGCAGACCATCGCCTCCAAGTCGACGAGCACGGTCAAGATCCCGCTCAGCAGTCTCATCGACCTTGGTTCCGTCGGCAGCCTGGGCCTCGGGCAACAGCCGTCCGGCCTCGGCGTCGACGCAAGCGCCATGGGGATGCTGACCGCCGCCGCCGTGCTGGCG
>NZ_JBFUGJ010000277.1:0-8095 GCF_056402975.1 Mesorhizobium sp. P3_A9
CTTTCGCCAATCTACGACGTTGCGGGAGAAGCGGCTCGCCGAAACAGCTGATCTCCCCCCTTGCGGGGGAGATGGCCGGCAGGCCAGAGGGGGGTGCTGTCCCTCGGCGCTGAAAACTACCCCCGCTTCAACACCTTCCCCTGCTCGAAAAACCTCGCCCACGGATCGGCTTCCTTCAACTTCGCCAGCGTCGTCTTGTTGCCGATCGGGAACGCATTCGGCGCCAGCCCAGCCTCGATCTCGGCCCAGGTCACCGGCATTGATACCGTCGCGCCYTTCTTGGCCCGCGAGGAGTAGGGCGCGACCGTTGTCGATCCCCTGCCATTGCGCAGATAGTCGACGAAGATTTTGCCGGTGCGCGCCTTCTTAGACAGCGTCGCCGTGTAGCGGTCCGGGGCACCTTGTTCGAGCGCCTTGGCGAAATCGTGGGAGAAGGTCTTTACCGCCTCCCAGTCCGCCGATGGCTTCAGCGGCACCAGCACATGATAGCCCTTGCCGCCCGATGTCTTGACGAAGTTCGGCAGCGACAGCTCGTCGAGCTTGCCCCTGATATCGAGCGCCGCCTCGCGCACCGCTTTGACGTCGACACCTTCATCGGGGTCGAGATCGAAGATAATCTGGTCCGGCTGTTCAAGCTTGTCGATCGCGCAGCCCCAGATATGGATTTCGACCACGCCGTACTGGACGAGCGCTGCCACGCCATCGAAATCCCTTATGAACAGGATCTCCTCGCCATCCCCGGGGTCTTTCATCCGGGCGATCTTGTCGCTCATGCCGGCCGAAGCGTGTTTCTGGAAGAAGCGTGGGCCGCCGACGCCGTCCGGCGCCCGCACCAGGCTGAGTGGCCGGTTGACGACGAATTGCTCCATGCGTGGCCAAACTTGCGCGTARTGYTCGAGCAGRYCCTGCTTGGAGATCTTTTCCTCGGGCCACAGCAGCTTGTCAGGGTGGGAGAGTTTGACCGTGGTGGTCATCACCCCGGCGGATGTGCCGGTACCGCTTGACGCCGGCTTGGTCTTGGCTGTCGATGCCTTGGGCTTTTCCTGCACCACATCCTCCGCCGGCTTGTCCTCGCGCAGCCCCTGGAACGAGGCATGGCGTATTATACGGTCCGAGGTCCAGCTGCGAAACTCCACTTCGCCGACAAGCTCCGGCTTGACCCAGACCAGCCCCTTGCCCTTGGGCACGGCCTTGTCGAACGGCGAGTCCTTCGCCTTCAGCGCATCGAGCTTTTTCTTGAGCTCAGTCGCGCCCTTGGCCGAGAAACCGGTGCCGACACGGCCGGCATAGTGCAGTTTGCCAGCCTCATAATAGCCGACGAGCAGCGAGCGCAGCCCGCGCCCGGTCTTGTCCGACGGGAGGTAGCCGCCAATGACGAATTCCTGCCGCGCCGTGCATTTCGACTTCACCCAGGTCGGACCACGCCCGCTGCGATAGGGCGCATCGGCGCGTTTGGAGACGACGCCTTCCAAGCCCATACGGCAGGCATGCTCCAGCATGATCTTGCCGGGCTCGGAAAAGTGGTCGGAGAAACGCACCGCCGGATTGTCCGACTGCTTGCCGAGCAGCTCTTGCAAGGCCTGCTTGCGCTCGACCAGTGGCTCTGCGCGTAAATCCTTGCTGTCGAGCCGCATCAAGTCGAACACGTAGTAGATGAAGCGATTTGTCCGCTTCGCCGACAAATCCTGCTGCAGCAGCGAGAAGGAAGAAACGCCGCTGTCGGCGAGCACGACGACCTCGCCGTCGAGTATGGCGTCGCTGCATTTCAGCGCTGCCAGTTCCGCAGTGATTTCGCTGCCGAACTTCTCCGTCCAGTCGAGGCCGGTGCGGGTCAGCAACCGCACATCGGTGCCGGCAATCTGCGCCTGCATGCGATAGCCGTCGAATTTCACCTCATGCAGCCAGTCCTTGCCGCCGGGTGCATCCCGCTCCAGCGTCGCCAGTTGCGGTTCGATGAAGTCGAGGCGCTTTCCGGCCTTCGCCTTGCCGGCGGCCGGCTTGTTGGAATGCCAGACTTTTGGCTTCTCACCCTTGGCGGCCTTGCCCTCGCCGACCTCTTCGATCGTCAGGCCCGACTTCACCGATTCCGGCGCTTCCTTCAGGATGTCCTCGCCGGGCCTTGCGGCGGCATCGTCCGACTTGATCAGCAGCCAGTTGTCGCGCTTCTCGCCCGCCCGTGGCTTCAGCCGCACCAGATGCCACAGCCCATGCAGCTTGTGGCCCTTGAGCTCGAAGCTGATATGGCCCTTCTTCATCGCCTTGGCCGGGTCGATCTCGGGCACCCATGTGCCCTCGTCCCAGACGATGACCGAGCCGCCGCCATATTCGCCCTTGGGGATCGTGCCCTCGAAGGAGGCATAGTCGATCGGGTGGTCCTCGACATGCACSGCGAGCCGCTTYTCGTGCGGRTCGAGGCTYGGGCCGCGCGTCACCGCCCAGCTCCACAGCACGCCGTCGTGCTCGAGGCGAAAATCGTAGTGCAGTCTCGTCGCGGCATGTTTCTGGATGACGAAGATGCCGCCGGCTTTCGCGCCGCGAACAACCTTGCCGGCCGGCTCCGATGTCTTCTTGAAATCGCGTTTGGCGTGATACGGCTTGAGGCTTGCCATGGCTTGGTGTCCTCAGGCCGATTTGCGCTTGGGCGCGGCGGCTTTCGCCTTGGCGCGTTTGGCCGCCGGTTTGGCTTTCGCGGACGATGAGTTTGGCGAGCCCGAATCCGACGACAGGCTCTTCTTCAGCGCGTCGAACAGRTTGACGACGTTGGAGGGTTTGGGCGCGGCCTTGGTCTTCGGCGCCTTGTGCCCCGCCTTCTTGGCGCGGATCAGTTCGAGCAGCGCGTCCTCATATTTGTCGTCGAATTTCGACGGATCGAAAGTGGCCTTCTTCTTGTCGATGATGAGTTCGGCCAGGTCGGTCATCTCCTGATCGGTCTTCACCGCCTTGATCTCGCCGAACACGCTGTCCGGCTGGCGCACCGTATTGTCGTAGCGCAGCGTCGTCAGCACCATGCCCTTGCCAAGCGGCTCGATGACCACGGGGCGTTCTCGGCTGTAGAGCACGATGCGGGCCAGCCCAGCCATCTTCTTGCCCGCCATAGCGTCGCGGATGACGGCAAACGCCTCTTCCGACACCTTGTCGGCCGGCGCGACATAATACGGCGTGTCGAGATAGATCTGCTGGATCGAGGCTTTGTCGACGAAGCCGTCGAGCGCCATCGTGTGCGACGACTCGATCTGCACCGCCGCGATCTCGTCTTCATCGATATGGACGAAATCGCCGTCGGCGAGTTCATAGCCTTTGATCTCGTCGCCATCGCCGAGCGGCTTGCCGGTCTCGGCATCGACATAGATGCGCTTTACCGTGTTGCCGGTCTTGCGGTTCAGCACCCGGAACGAGACCTTTTCGGTATGGGTGACGACATTGGTCAACTCGACCGCGCAGGTGACCAGCGACAGCTTCAGATAACCCTTCCAGGCTGGGCGCGGCGCCATGGCAATTTCCCTTCAGCAATCAGATGAAGATGAGAACGGCCAGGGGCCCGCTCCAGTTCCGCCGGCGCATGACATCAGACATGCCACGGCGCGCCTGAGCCATTATGGCGCCCAGAACGGAAATTTCACGGGCACGGCAAAAATTGAAACAGAACCGCGCGCAGGCGACATTCAAACGAAACATATGTGATGCAAAAGTCACACTGGGCGGAATGGCGACAAAGAGCACTGAAAGACCCCGAATCAGCCGCATTCCGGCCACGAAGCGACGGGTTTTCGACCAGATATTAACATCGTGTTCACCGACTATTCACGCCTCGACGCTATGATGTCCGTCAATCGGAAGGGACATCCGAAAATCGGGACAGGGACAGGGTAAATGAACTTCCTTACGCACCTCATCGGCTATGCCGCCGCCATCCGCGAATTCGTCGCGCCGACCTATCGGCCCGAGCGCTATTACATGCGCGGCCCCGGTCCGGCTTGCGCCCGTCGCGGCACGTCGCTGGGCGCGCATTGATCATGACCTTCGAGAGCCGCCACAACAGCCGTATCTGCAGGCCGGGTGCCAATACCCGTGCCACCACCTATCGTTCCGAGCGCCCGGCTCTGAGCGACAGGCGTCGTGCGACATCGCCACGTCTTTGATCCCGCCTCCGGCTGGCCTAGTGTCCCAGGACACGAGCAGCCGAGGCCCGCGTGACCGACCTGTCCCAGTCAAGTCTGCCCCCATCAAATCAGTCAGAGTCCAGTCCTCCCGCTGAACCATCTTTCGATGCCAGCCATCCGCTGATCGTCTTCGACGGCGTCTGCGTGCTCTGCTCCGGCTTCGTGCGCATGGTGGTCAGGCTCGACCGCAAAAACCGCTTCCGCTTCGCCACCGCGCAATCGCCTTTCGGCGAGGCGCTGTTTCACAAGCATGGGCTGCGCACGGACTCTTACGAAACCAATCTCGCCCTGATCGATGGCGTCGCCTTCACACAGCTCGACAGTTTTGTTGCCGTGATGTCGGAACTCGGCTGGCCATGGCGGGTCGCCAAGGCGTTGTTGCTGCTGCCGCGCCCGCTGCGCGACTGGCTGTACAATCGCATCGCCAAAAATCGCTATGCCCTGTTCGGCAGGAAGGACAGTTGCGACGTCCCGTCGACCGAGCTGCGCGGGCGCTTGATTGGCTGAAGGCTCTCCGCGACGCCGTTTCGAGGTGCGAAGGCTTGCGCCGTGCCCGATCAAGGCCGAAAGATTTTTCTTGCGCCCTGTCGAAATCGGTCGCCGCCGCGCGACATCCGTCTGGCCCCGCAAGGACGCGGCCTTCGAAACCACGGGAGAAGACCCATGCGATACATGATTTTGATCAACGGCGACGAAGCCGCACTGGCGAACACGCCGATCGAGAAGGCCCAGCAGATGAGCGCGGCCTATGCCGCTTACACCGAAGCGTTGAAGAAATCCGGCGCATGGCTCGCCGGCGAACGGCTGCGCCCGAGCCAGGCGACCACCTCGGTGCGGATCACCGACGGCAAAACCAACGTGATTGACGGCCCCTATGCCGACACCAAGGAGCAGCTTGCCGGCTTCTATATGATCGAGGCGGCCGATATCGACACCGCCATCGAATGGGCGGCACGCTGCCCGGCGGCCAGCACCGGCACGGTCGAGTTGCGGCCGATCTGGGAAATGGCCGACTACATGCCCAAGAAATGACGGCATAATGGACAGTCGCCCGGAGATCGCCCGGGCGGCCGCCGAGGCCGCCGCCCGGCAGAGCTATGGCAAGCTGGTTGCCTGGCTCGCCGCGCGCACGCGCGACGTGGCGGCCGCCGAGGACGCGCTGGCCGACGCCTTTGCCGCGGCGCTCGAACGCTGGCCGAAGTCAGGCGTACCGGAAAAACCGGAAGCCTGGCTGTTGGCGGTGGCGCGGCGCCGCCGCGTCGATGCGGTGCGGCGGCGGCTCACCCGAGAGGCGGCCCGCGATCATCTCCAGCTGATCGCCGAAGAGATGGACGCGCGTATGACCGAGGAGGACCTGCCCGACGAGCGGCTGCGGCTGATGTTTGCCTGCGCGCATCCGGCGATCGAAGCGGGCGTGCGGGCTCCGCTGATCCTGCAGACCGTGCTTGGCTTCGATGCCGCGACAATCGCTTCCGCCTTCCTGGTCTCGCCGGCAACGATGGGCCAGCGCCTGGTGCGCGCCAAGACCCGCATCCGCGAAACCGGGATTCCGTTCCGTGTGCCGGAGCGCGCCRAACTCGGCGAACGGCTTGATGCCGTGCTGGAGGCGATCTACGCCGCGTTCGCCGAAGGCTGGTCCGATCCTGCCGGCACCGAGACACGGCGCCGCAACCTCGCTACCGAAGGCATCTGGCTAGGCCGCCTGGTGGCGACGCTGATGCCGGAAGAACCGGAAGCGCTTGGCCTGCTCGCGCTGATGCTGTTTGCCGAGGCGCGCCGCGGCGCCCGGCGCAGTGCCGAAGGCGACTTCGTGCCGTTGGCGCAACAGGATTGCGATCTATGGGACCGCGCTCTCATCGATGAGGCGGAGGCGCTGCTGTCCCATGCCGCGGCGAGCGGCGTCGTCGGCCGCTACCAGCTCGAGGCGGCCGTCCAGTCGGCGCATGCGGCGCGGCGGCTGACCGGCCGCACCGACTGGCCGGCTATCCGCGCGCTCTACGACGCGCTGTTTTCGATCGTCGGATCGCCGGTGGTGGCGATCAACCGCGCCGTGGCGCTTGCCGAGACGGAGGGCGCCATGGCAGGACTGGCAGCGCTTTACGTGCTGGGCGATGACAAGCGGCTCAATGAGTATCAGCCCTACTGGGCGGCGCGGGCCGGCCTCCTGGCCAGGCTTGGTCAGGCGCCGCAGGCAACCGAAGCCTATGATCGCGCGATCGGCCTCGAGCGCGATCCGGCGGTGCGCCGGTTCCTGCAAGGCAAACGCGCCGCTCTGCGAAACTGACCTTCAGCCCGGCCACATCTCGTGCGAAATGTTGAGCGTCTTCATCAGCGGGTGGCCGCGCAACTTGGCCCATAGCCGTTCGATATTCGGCCACGCCGCCCGCGCGGTTTCGATGTCTGGATGCCACGCAATGAGCATCACCAGATAGATGTCGGCCAGCGACATGGTCTCGCCGACCAGCCAGTCACGGCCTTGCAGAGCGGCATCGAGAACGGTGAAACCACGGTCCATTTCGGCGACGGCCGCCTGCTTGACGGCTTTCGTGCCGTCGGCGTCGGCCGTGTAGCGATAGGCGTAGTAGAGCCGCAGCACCGCCGGATAGAGCACCGACGACATGAACGCCATCCAGCGCAGGAACTCGGCGCGGGCCGGCGCATCGATCGCCGGCGCTAGGCCGGCATCGGGATGGCGTTCGGCGAGCAGGATGCAGATCGCCGCCGATTCGGTCATCGAGCTGCCGTCCGGCAAGGTCAGCACCGGCACCTGGTTCAGCGGGCTGATGTCGAGGAAGGCCGGATCGGGCCGGTCGGATTTCGGCACGTCGATCTGCTCGAACGGCGCATTCGCCAATGCCAGCGCTGCCTCGACGACGAACCCGCGGCTGCCGGGACGGGTATAAAGCTTGTACATGAAATCCTCCCCCGGCCCGTGGAAAACGGGCCGGGGCGATATGAACCGGAAGCGGGGTTCCGCTCAAGCCGGAGGCAGGCGCCACAGAAGGATTTTCTGCGGGCCAGCCGATCCGTAGAAAAGGCGGTGGCCTAAAGCAATTCCAGGAAAAGTGTGAACGGTTTTCCGTCCGGAATTGCGTCAGAACAAAGAGTTAGAGCGGGTCGCCGTTTCCGTGAAACGGTGAACTGCTCTACGCCCCCAAACCTTCGAACAGGATCGTCGACAGATAGCGCTCGGCAAAGGATGGGATGATCACCACCAGGGTCTTGCCCTTGTTCTCCGGCCGCGAGCCGACGACGATCGCCGCCTGCAGGGCAGCACCCGACGAAATGCCGACCGGCACGCCTTCGAGGCGGGCGACGAGACGCGCATTGGCAACGGAATCCTCGTTCGAAACCTTGACGATCTCGTCATAGATCGTGGTGTCGAGGATCTTTGGCGCGAAGCCGGCGCCGATGCCCTGGATCTTGTGCGGGCCGGGCTGGCCGCCCGACAGCACCGGCGAGGCCTCGGGTTCGACGGCGACGATTTGCACCGAGGGCTTACGCTTCTTCAGCACCTGGCCGACGCCGGTGATGGTACCGCCGGTGCCAATGCCGGCAACGAAGATGTCGACCTCGCCCTGCGTGTCGTTCCAGATTTCCTCGGCGGTCGTCGTGCGGTGGATTTCCGGATTGGCGGGATTTTCGAACTGCTGCGGGATGATGGCGTTGGGGATCGTCGCGGCCAGCTCGTCGGCCTTGGCGATGGCGCCCTTCATGCCTTTCGGRCCYTCGGTCAGCACCAGYTCGGCGCCGAGCAGCGCCAGCATTTTKCKGCGCTCGACCGACATSGTCTCSGGCATGGTCAGGATCAGCTTGTAGCCCTTGGCGGCSGCGGCGAAGGCAAGCGCGATGCCGGTGTTGCCCGAGGTCGGTTCGATCAGCGTCGTCTTGCCGGGCGAAATCTTGCCGGCCGCCTCCAGCGCCTCGATCATCGC
>NZ_JBFUGJ010000278.1:0-8040 GCF_056402975.1 Mesorhizobium sp. P3_A9
GACGTCTGCGGCATAGGCAGTACCACCGAGGGCGAAGAGCCCGAGCGCGACGACCAGCGGTCGTGCGAATTTAAGATTGGCTTGCATTGTTCTTTACTCCTTAAGCCACAGGACACAGGCTTGTTTCTCACGATCGCCATCAACCCGTCCGGGGGGTGAAACGGATCTGGCGTTCGTCGGTTCCAAATGTCGTGTCAAAATGCGGCTGAAGCGAACCTGAACTTGGGTCATTCCCCGGCGCGAATGAGGCGGAACCTTGACGTTGCATCTTCGCAACAGCGAAATGTCAGCAGCCATTTCATGCTGCGCTGCACACCGCTTGGTGCAAGGAGTCCAGCGTCCTATATTGCGATCCAGCGCTTCCGACTCCAAGACGAGTCGGGATGCCGAACCTGGCACTTCGCCACAATGCTGCCCCAGGTGAGAACGCCATTTAACGCATGCCGGGCCATATTTCGTCGGCGTCGTGTTTTCGGGCCGAAATTGAGGATTGACAACAGATGAGCAAAGCCACTGCCGCGGCGCTGGTGACGGGCGGGGCGAAACGGATCGGCAAGGCAATTGTCGAAGACCTCGCCAGCCATGGATTTGCCGTCGCCATCCACGCCAATCGCTCGCACGATGAGGCGGATTCCTTGGCCGCAGGGATCAACCAGTCTGGCGGCCGCGCGGCGGTGGTAAGCGCCGACCTGACCGACATGGATGCTGTCAGCGACCTCGTCGGCCAGGCGGAGGCCGCGCTCGGGCCGATCTCGCTGCTGGTCAACAACGCTTCGCTCTTCGTCGATGATTCCATTGAGGATTTCGACTGGCAAGCTTGGGATCGCCACTTTGCCATTCACGTCAAAGCGCCGGCGCTGCTGGCACAGAATTTCGCCAGCGCCTTGCCGGAAGGGCGCGACGGGCTGATCGTCAACATCATCGACCAGCGCGTCTGGCGGCCGACACCGCGCTACTTCTCCTATGCACTGTCGAAGTCCGCCTTGTGGACCCAGACGCAGATGTTGGCGCAGGCGCTCGGGCCCCGCATTCGCGTCAACGCAATCGGTCCGGGCCCGACGCTGAAGAATGCGCGCCAGGACGATTCCGATTTTGATGCGCAACTCGCCGGCCTGATCCTGAAGCGCGGCCCGGAATTGCCTGAATTCGGCGCCACCATCCGCTATCTCTGGGAGGCGCGATCGGTCACCGGCCAGATGATCGCGCTCGATGGCGGCCAGCATCTTGCATGGCAGACGCCCGATGTGACAGGCATGACGGAATGAGTCCTCTAGACCAAAAGAACAAGCCGCGCGGCGGCGCCGATGATCTGCCTCCCGAAATCGACCTCGAGGACGAGGCGCTGGAGGAGATCGTCGAACCGATCGGCCCGGATGTCGCCTTCACGGCCATCGACTGGACGCCGCATGCCGGCGACGCYGAAGGCATGGTCGGCGCCGAAGTGATCCAGACGCTGGTCAAGCGGCTGCCCAACGCGCCCGGCGTCTACCGCATGATGAACGCCGCCGGCGACGTGCTCTATGTCGGCAAGGCGCGCAGCCTGAAGAAGCGCGTCACCAACTACGCGCAAGGCCGGTTCCACACCAATCGCATCGGCCGCATGGTGCGCGAGACGTCGACGATGGAGTTCGTCGTCACCCGCACCGAGATCGAAGCGCTGCTGCTCGAAGCCAATCTTATCAAGCGCTTGCGGCCGCGGTTCAATGTGCTGATGCGGGACGACAAGTCGTTCCCCTATATCCTTTTGACCGGCGATCATCTCTCGCCCGGCATCTACAAGCATCGCGGTGCGCGGTCGCGCAAGGGCGACTATTTCGGCCCCTTCGCCTCGGCCGGCGCCGTCGGCCGCACCATCAATTCGCTGCAGCGTGCCTTCCTGCTCAGGAGCTGCACAAACTCGTTCTACGAAAACCGCACGCGGCCATGCCTTCTGTACCAGATCAAGCGCTGCGCCGGCCCCTGCACCGGTGAAATCTCGCATGAGGGCTACGTCGAACTGGTAGAGGAGGCGAAGGACTTTCTCTCGGGCCGCAGCCAGAAGGTGAAGACCGAGATTTCGGCGGCCATGCAGCAGGCCTCGCAAGACCTCGATTTTGAGCGCGCGGCCATCTATCGCGACCGGCTGGCGGCYCTSTCGCATGTGCAGAGCCAYCARGGCATCAACCCGGCGACCGTCGACGAGGCCGAYGTCTTYGCCATCCAYCAGGAAGGCGGCCAGGTCTGCATCCAGGTGTTCTTCTTCCGCACTGGCCAGAACTGGGGCAACCGCGCCTATTTCCCGAAAGCCGACCCGGCGCTGGAAGCCGCCGAAGTGCTGGGCTCGTTCCTGGCGCAGTTCTATGACGACAAGCCGACGCCGCGGAACATCCTCCTGTCGCACGGCGTCGAGGATCAGGAACTGCTGGCCGAGGCGCTCTCCACCCGCGCCGGCCGCAAGGTGGCGATCTCGGTGCCGCAGCGTGGCGAGAAGAAGGACCTGACCGACAACGCCCTGCAGAACGCCCGTGAGGCGTTGGGCCGCAGGCTGGCCGAAACCTCGACGCAAGGGCGATTGCTTGCCGGTTTCGCCGAGACGTTCGGTCTGGCCAAGCCGCCGGTACGCATCGAAGTGTACGACAACTCGCACATTATGGGCACCAATGCCGTCGGCGCCATGGTCGTCGCGGGACCGGAAGGGTTCGTGAAAAACCAGTACCGGAAATTCAACATCCGCTCGACCGAGATCACGCCGGGCGACGATTTCGGCATGATGCGCGAGGTCATGGAGCGGCGCTTTTCGCGGCTGCTCAAGGAACATGGCGATATCGCCGTGGCCGACGCCGCGCCAGCGGGCGAGGCGGCCGATGACATCGAAGACGATATCTCAGGCAATTTCCCGGCCTGGCCCGACGTCATCCTGATCGATGGCGGCCAGGGCCAGATGACGGCGGTGCGCAAGATTCTCGCCGATCTCGGCATCGAGGATCGCGTCGTGGCGATCGGCATCGCCAAGGGCCAGGACCGCGATGCCGGCCGCGAGCGCTTCTTCGTCAGGGGCAAGGACTCGTTTTCGCTGCCGGTGCGCGACCCCGTGCTCTATTTCGTCCAGCGCCTGCGCGACGAGGTCCATCGCTTCGCCATCGGCTCGCACCGGGCCCGGCGCAAGAAGGAAATGGTCAAGAGCCCACTCGACGAGATCGCCGGCATCGGCCCAGGCCGCAAGCGCGCGCTGCTGCTGGCATTCGGCACCGCCAAGGCGGTCAGCCGCGCGGCGATCGAGGATCTGAGGAAAGTCGAGGGCATTTCCGAACAGGTCGCCAAACTGGTCTACAATCATTTCCACGAGAGCTGACCGATTCCGGGTATTTCGGCTGGCCAATCGATTTTGGCCTGTTGACCCCCTACAACAGCTTCTGATTTGAGTACGCAGGTAGAAAGAGTCTCCTAGACATGGCCAAGCGCGCGTTCAACCTGCCCAACATGCTGACCTACGCCCGTATCGTCGCGGTGCCGTTGGTCGTGCTGTGCTTTTTTCTCGAAGGCCATCTGAAATCGAGCGACTTCGCCCGCTGGTCGGCGCTGATCATCTTCCTGCTCGCCTCCATCACCGATTACCTGGACGGCTATCTGGCGCGCGCCTGGCAGCAGACCTCCAACATCGGCAAGATGCTCGATCCGATTGCCGACAAACTGTTGGTCGCCACCTGTCTGCTGTTGTTGGCCGCCGACACCGATCGCCATGCCGGCATCGCCGGCTGGTCGCTCTGGGCGGCGATCATCATCCTGTGCCGCGAAATCCTGGTCTCGGGCCTGCGCGAATATCTGGCGGCGCTCAAGGTTTCGGTGCCGGTGACGCAGCTCGCCAAATGGAAGACCGCCATCCAGATGGTCGCCATCGCCTTCCTGCTGGCGGGGCCGGCCGGCGACAAGATCTTCCCGCTGACGACGCAGACCGGCCTGGTGCTGCTGTGGATCGCGGCACTSGTCACGCTCTACACCGGCTACGAYTATTTCCGCGCCGGCCTCAAGCACATCATGGACGAGTGAGATGACGACCCGTCTCATCTATTTCGCCTGGGTGCGCGAACGGATCGGCACATCGGAGGAAGACGTCGAACTGCCCGCCGGCATCGAGACAGTCGCCGACCTCTTGCGCTGGCTGCAATCGCGCGGCGAGGGCTACGAGCACGCGCTGCAATATCCCGACGTGATCCGCGTTGCCATCAACCAGGAACATGTCGATCATCGCGAGAAGATAGCGGGCGCGCGCGAGATCGCGCTGTTCCCGCCGATGACCGGGGGCTGACACCCATGTCGGCCGTCCTGGTGCCAAGCGTGCGCATCCAGCGCCAGGATTTCGACGTCGCCGCCGAGATTGCCGGGCTGACGCAAGGCCGCGCCGATATCGGAGCGGTGGTTTCTTTCTCAGGCCTTTGCCGCGACGAGCAGGGCGCGCTCTCGGCACTCGAACTCGAGCACTATCCCGGCATGGCGGAGGCCGAGATCGGCCGCATCGCCGCTGAGGCGGTTCAGCGCTGGCCGCTGCAAGGCCTCACCGTCATCCACCGCCATGGCAAGATCGCGCCGGGCGAAAACATCGTGCTGGTGGTGGCCGCCTCGGCCCATCGCCAGGCAGCGTTCGAGGCGGCGAACTTCCTTATGGATTATCTCAAATCGCGCGCGCCTTTCTGGAAGAAGGAGCATCGCGTTGATGGCTCCGAGGGCGGCTGGGTCGAGGCCAAGGAAGCCGACTCCCATGCGGCCGGGCGCTGGAAGTCGCCGTCCGAATAAATCCCTGTCGCAGTCATGCATTGACCGCAATCCTTTGGCCAATTGGGCGCGGTTGATCAGCCTAGGCGTTGGCAGTCCGAGGCAAGGGAGGCGGTCATGCTGGATAGGCTCGCGGAGTTCTTCGTCTTCGGTTTCGTGCCTCTGGTCATCGGCATCCTGGCGGTGCCGGAACTGTCCGTGGCCGCCGAAAAGACGGTGACAGGCGAGGTGATCTATCGCGAGCGCATCGCCCTGCCGCCCAGCGCCGTACTTTCCGTCCAACTTGCCGATATGTCGCTTGCCGACGCGCCGGCCAAGATCATTGGCGAGCAGACTGTCAAGCCGGCCGGCCAGGTGCCGATCAGCTTCGAGATCAAATTCGATCCATCGGCGATCCGGTCGCAGATGACCTATGCGCTGCAGGCGCGTATCACAGTCGATGGCAAGCTGATGTTCATCTCCGACGTGCGCCATCAAGTCGATCCGCTGACCGACGCGCCGCAAACCATCATGCTCAAGATGGTGGCGCCGAACGCCGAGTCTGCGGATGCTGTCTTTGGCCAAGTCTGGGTGGTCGACTATGTCGACGGCATCGGCGCCATCACCGCGCCGCAGGCGACGTTCCGGGTCAGCGAGGCCGGCAAGGCTGGCGGCAGTGGCCCCTGCAACACCTATTTTGCCACGGCGAAGGTCGATGGCCAGGCGATCGCGATCAGCGAGATCGGCTCGACCTACAAGGCTTGCGCGCCGGAGGTGATGGCCGAGGAAAAGGCCTTGTTCGATGCACTGGCCAAGGCGGCGTCATACAAGGTCGATGCCGGCAAGCTCACAGTATCAGACAAGGACGGCCGCGAAATCCTGCGCTTCAGCGCCGCGAGCTGATTTCCGCATCGGCGTCACATCGCAGCCGTCTCCTTGACCATGGTCTTGACGATCTCGATGGTCTGGTCGTCGGCCGGAAACAGCATTTCCAGGGCAAGCTCCGCCAGCGTCACATCGTTGGGCGTGCCGAAAACGGTGGTGGTGTTGAGGAAGGACACGTTGCCGAGGCGCGTTGCGATGCGCAGCGGCGTTGCCAGCCGCTGCGCCGCTTCCAGCCCTTCCGCTGCATCGGAGCCGGCCGGCGAGGGATAGGCCATCACTTCGGCCAGCAGGCCCTGGATGACCGGGTCGGCGCGCGCCTCGATCTGCTGGCGCAGCACATGCACCGTATGCGCGCGCCACGCGGCGAAGTTCAGGATGCGCGGACCCATGCCGGCCGGGTGCAGGATGAGGCGCACGGAATTGACCGGGCTGCGCATGAGGTCGGCTGAGCATCCCTCATAGAGCTGCGGCAACGCCGAGTTCGACAACACCACGTTCCAATGGCGGTCGACGGCGAAGGCAGGGTAGGGCTTGTGCGCCTGCAGCACGCTGTCGATCGCTGTCCTGGCCGCTTCCAGCTCCGCCAGCGAGCGCTCCTGGAAGCCGGGCGCAAAGCCGGCCGCGAGCAGCAGCGTGTTCTGATCGCGCAGCGGCACGGCAAGGCATTCGGCCAGCCGCACAATCATCTCCCGGCTTGGCCGCGAGCGTCCGGTCTCGAGATAGGACAGATGCCTGGTCGAACTGTTCGCCGCCAAAGCGAGATCGGTCTGCGTCATCCGGCGCTGCTCGCGCCAGCGCCGCAGCAGCACGCCGAAGGGTGTCTGGTGCAGTGTCATTGCCGGAACCTATCGCGCGACGGCGTCACGGTTCAATGACCTGCAAGGTCAAATTCGACGTGACCAGACCGTCGCTTTTTGACCTTCGAGGTCATGGATTTCGATCCTCCACCCGGCGAATTCTCTCCTCCGAAAAGGCGGTGCATTGCCGTTCTCGCAAACAGATGGAGTGAAAATCATGACCAGGTCCCTGGATGCTAAGGCGTTGGCCGACCGCTATGTCGCCGTGTGGAACGAGACGGACGCAGAGCGTCGCCGCGCGGGCATTGCCGCCCTGTGGGTGCCCGACGGCCAGCACTATGTCGGCGAACGCGCGATGCGCGGCTACGAGGCGCTCGAGGCACGGGTACGCGGATCGCACGAGAAGAATATCCGCGACGACGGCAACCGGTTCCGCGCCGTCTCGAATGCCCGCCTGCTGCACGACGTCGTCACCTTCACCTGGGAGATGCTGCCGACCGATGGCGACACCGTGCTGGCGACCGGCCTCGAAGTCCTGACCGTCGACGACCAGGGCCGCATCCTGGTCGACTACCAGTTCGTCCCGGCCTGAACGGGCTCAAGCCAAAGCAATTCCAGGAAAAGTGTGAGCGGTTTTCCGCCCAGAATTGCGTAAAAACAAAGAGATAGAGCGGTTCGCCGTTTCCGTGAAATGGTGAAACGCTCGAGGAGACGAAAATGCCTTTCATCACAACAGCCGACGGGACGCAGCTCTATTGGCGCGAGTGGGGGCAGGGGCAGCCGATGCTCTTCCTCAGCAGCCTCGGCTTTGGCAGCCAGATGTGGGATTACCAGATGGCCGCCTTCGCCGAGCAAGGGTTCCGCTKTATCGCATTCGACCGTCGCGGCCACGGCCGCTCCGATCATCCGTCCCAAGGCTATGACCACGATACTTTCGCCGACGATGTCGCCACACTGATCGAGCAACTCGATCTTACCGACATCACCCTGGTCGGTCATTCCATGGCGGGTGGCGAGGCGGTGCGCTACCTCACCCGGCATGGCAGAGATCGCGTCAAGCGGCTCGTCCTGCTGGCGCCGATGACGCCGATGCTGCTCAAGACCGACGACAATCCGGGTGGCGCGCCCCGGGACGGTTTCGAGGCTCTGTGGGCGTTGTGGAAGCACGACTATCCAAAGTGGGTGGCCGACAACATCGCGCCGTTCTTCATTCCGGAGACGTCGCCCGGCATGGTGCGCTGGGGCTACACCCTGGTGCAGGTTTCCGTTCCCGTGGCGCTCGCCTGCAGCCGCGACATGGTCGAGCAGGATTTTCGCACCGAATTGCGCGAAATCACGCTTCCGACGCTGCTCATCCATGGCGACCGCGACCGCTCGGCGCCGATCGAACTGACCGGCATGCCGTCGGCGAAACTGATCCCTGATTGCCGCTTCCTTGTCTATGAAGGTGCGCCACACGGCATCATGTACACGCATATGGACCGGCTGCATGCCGACATACTGCAATTCGTGCGCGAGAGTTGATCGAATCACCAATGAAAAAGGCCGGCGAAACGCCGGCCTTTTTGCATCAGATTTGGCAGTGTCGGCTCAGCCGACGATCTCGGTGTCCGAGAACCAGTACTTGATC
>NZ_JBFUGJ010000279.1:0-8005 GCF_056402975.1 Mesorhizobium sp. P3_A9
TCCCATGACCACGCATCCCAACAAAGTCGCCCTCATCACCGGCGCCAATCGCGGCATAGGCCTGGAGACCGGCCGCCAGCTGGCGAAACGCGGCTTCACCGTGCTGCTTGGCGTGCGCGACCTCGCCAAGGGCGAGGCGGCGGCGGAAGGGCTTGAGGGCAATGTCGAGGCCATCGCACTCGATGTCGCAGCGCCTGACGCCGCTGCAAATGCAGCCGACGACGTGCAGCGCCGGTTCGGTCGGCTCGACGTGCTGATCAACAATGCCGCCATCCACTACGACACCGGCTCGCGCGCCTTGCAGCCGGACTGGACCGTGATCCGCGAGGCATTCGAGACCAATGTCTTTGGCGCCTGGCGCACGGCGGCCGCCTTCGCGCCGCTGCTCAAGGCCGGCGGCCATGGCCGGCTGGTCAATGTGTCGTCCGAAGGCGGTTCGCTGGCTTCGATGGGGGCGGGGGCGCCGGCCTATTCGACCTCGAAGGCGACGCTCAATGCGCTGACCTGCGTGCTGGCGGCGGAACTGCGTGGTTCCGGCGTGCTGGTCAATGCCATCTGTCCGGGCTGGGTCGCCACCGACATGGGCGGGCCGGGCGGACGTCCGGTGGCGCGAGGGGCGGCCGGCATCGTCTGGGCCGCGACGTTGCCGGATGACGGCCCGACCGGCGGCTTTTTTCGCGACGGCAAAAGACTGCCGTGGTGAGCGTGGTTGTTAAGCAGGAGTCGACGATGAGTGCCTGAGGCGCTTCACGATCTGAATCGCGGAATTGCCGTAAGTGCCTGTTTTTGCGCAGTTCCAGCGGGCTGTCTTGCCTCGATTGCACGCAAGAAAAAGCCGCCCTCGCTTTCTGCGAGTGGCGGCCTTTTCCCGGGAGGAAGTCAGAGCGAAGTCAGCTTATCAAGCCGCCTTGGCGTGCTTGTGGCCATGCTTCTTGTGGGTGTGCTTGTGGACGTGCTTCTTGCCGACATCCTTGTGGGCGTGTGCCCTCACATGCCTGTGGTGCTTCTTGTGATGCCTGTGGTGCTTGTGGTGCCTGTGGTGCTTGTGCGCGGCCTTGACCGGCGTCTTCGCCGCGTCCGCGGCAGCGGGAGCCGCCGGAGCGGTCGCCGGGGCAGTCGTCGTCGCCGGAGCGGTCGTTGTCGTGGTGCTGGTCGTGGCCGCCGCATTAGCGGTGCCGACAACCGGCATTGCCAGACCGAGAGCGATGGCCAGGCCGAGGGCGGAGAGGAGGGGCTTGTTCATGAGAGGCTGCCTTCAGAGGTTGGTGGTTGCTGTCACTGGTCGAGGTCGACTGGCGTCACGCCAAGAAGTTTCAGGGCGTTGGCGTAGGTCCGGATGCCTTGCGCCTGCTTGCGCTCGGAACAGAACCGATTCGCCTTGTCCTGGAGTGCCGTTGCCTGCGCGATCTGGCCCGCACTGGCACCGGGTTCGGCTTTGGTCCGGATGGCTCCGTCGAGTTGAAGACCGAGCCGGCTGCAATATTCGCTCCGGGTAACCGCGGCTTGAGCACCCGACTGCGCGACCGCAAGCATGGCGAGCGAAATGCCGGCTACGGCAGCCATCCATCCGGTAGAACGTCGTTGCATTGTCGGGACCATCCCTTTGCGTTGATGTGGCGACCGCTGTCCGGTTGCTACGAGGATGGTTATGCCTGACGATCTTTTCGCGAGTTTTTCCCGCATGTTGAATCTTGTTTCTCAACTGTGTCTGCGAGGTGAAGCTGCCAATCTCCCCCCTCGTGGGGGAGATGCCCGGCAGGGCAGAGGGGGCGCCAAGGATCGCCAACCTTGCAGGCATTGCGATAGGTACGAATGCTTCGGCGCATATTGATGGATTGAGAGGTCGGCGGGACAGCGCCCCCCCTCTGGCCTGCCGGCCATCTCCCCCACGAGTGGGGAGATCGGCTGTCTGCGGCGCTTGTGCCTCTTCCCCCGGCGCCATCCTTCGCGTAAGGCGCCGGGCAAATCCTTTCAGCGCAGGCATAGTCCGGAAACCGCATGATCAGACTTGAAAGCATCAGCAAGCAGAACGGCCGTCAGCTTGTCTTCATCGAGGCGTCGGCCTCCCTGCAGAAGGGCGAGAAGGTCGGGCTTGTCGGGCCCAACGGTGCCGGCAAAACGACCCTGTTTCGCATGATCACCAGCCAGGAGCAGCCGGACGAGGGCCAGGTGCAGGTCGATCGCGGCGTCACCATCGGCTATTTCAGCCAGGATGTCGGCGACATGGCGGGCCATAGCGCGGTCGCCGAAGTGATGAACGGCGCCGGCCCGGTCAGCGACGTGGCGGCCGAGATGGCCGAACTCGAGGCCGCCATGGCCGATCCCGATCAGGCCGACAAGATGGATGAGATCATCGAGAAATATGGCGAGGCGCAGCACCGCTTCGAGGAGCTCGACGGCTATGCGCTCGACGGCCGCGCCCGCGAAGTGCTCGACGGTCTCGGCTTCTCGCAGGAGATGATGGACGGCGATGTCGGCAAGCTGTCGGGTGGCTGGAAGATGCGCGTGGCGCTTGCCCGCATCTTGTTGATGCGGCCCGATGTCATGCTGCTCGACGAGCCGTCCAACCATCTCGATCTCGAAAGCCTGATCTGGCTGGAGCAGTTTTTGAAAGGCTATGAGGGCGCGCTGCTGATGACCTCGCACGATCGCGAGTTCATGAACCGCATCGTCAACAAGATCGTCGAGATCGATGCCGGTTCGCTCACCGCCTATTCCGGCAATTACGAGTTCTACCAGCAGCAGCGGGCGATCGCCGACAAGCAGCAGCAGGCGCAGTTCGAGCGCCAGCAGGCGATGCTGGCCAAGGAGATCGCCTTCATCGAGCGCTTCAAGGCGCGCGCGTCGCATGCCGCCCAGGTGCAGAGCCGGGTGAAGAAGCTCGACAAGATCGACCGCGTCGAGCCGCCCAAGCGCCGCCAGATCGTGAATTTCGAGTTCCAGCCGGCGCCGCGCTGCGGCGAGGACGTCGTCACCTTGAAGAATGTCCACAAGGCCTATGGCAGCCGCAGCATCTATGAGGGGCTCGACTTCCAGGTCCGCCGCCGCGAGCGCTGGTGCATCATGGGCGTCAACGGCGCCGGCAAGTCGACGCTGCTCAAGCTGGTGGCAGGTGCCTCCGATCCCGACACCGGCACGGTGGCGCGGGGGCCGAGCGTGAAAATGGGCTATTTCGCCCAGCACGCCATGGAGCTGCTCGAAGGCGAGCGCACCGTGTTCCAGACGCTGGAAGACAATTTCCCGCAGGCCGGCCAGGCGCCGCTGCGCGCACTCGCCGGCTGCTTCGGCTTTTCCGGCGATGAGATCGAGAAGAAATGCCGGGTGCTGTCAGGTGGCGAGAAAGCGCGGCTGGTGATGGCGCTGATGCTGTTCGACCCGCCCAATTTGCTGGTGCTGGACGAGCCGACCAACCACCTCGACATCGCCACCAAGCAGATGCTGATCGAGGCGCTGTCGCAGTATGAAGGCACCATGCTGTTCGTCTCGCACGACCGGCACTTTTTGGCAGCACTTTCGAACCGCGTGCTGGAGCTGACGCCGGAAGGCATTCATACCTATGGCGGCGGCTATACCGAATATGTCGAGCGTACGGGCCAGGAAGCGCCGGGGCTGCGGAGCTGACGGCAGCCCGGTCATGATTGGCCGGGCGGACGCTGCTGGCGCCTGTGGCCCCGGTCTCGTCGATCAGTCGAGCCCGGCGACGCGCAACCCCTTAATGTACCGCGCCCGGTCCTTTTCGTGGACGATGGGGTGGTATTTCTCGACCCAGTCCACGGACACGGTTGGATGCAAGCGCCGTGCCTGCGACAGTGCGTGGGCGGCGGCGGCGCGATCGCCCGCCATGCCGGCCGAGGCGGCGTATGTGCGCCAGGCCGTGCCGAAATTCTGCCTGAGGTCCACCGCCCGCCGCTCGAACTCGGCGGCCTCGTCATAACGCCCGGCCATGAAATGGCAGAGCCCAATGACGGAGAGGCTGCCGGCTTGCGTGAAATCGCGTGGGCTGAGGCGGTCGGCAAGCGCGACATGGTGCAGGCCGTCCTCCGGCATGCCCGCATAGGCATAGGTCGATCCGAGGATCATATGCGCATAGGCCAGGCTCGGATTGAGGGTGATCGCCTCGGACAGTGCCTTCACCGCCGGATCGAAACGGCGCGAGGCCATATGCACGAAGCCGGTGGCGAAGTGCGTCCAGGGGTCCTCCGGGTCGCTGCGGATCGCCCGTTGCGCCATGTCGTGGGCAGTCGGCAGGGTGGTTTGCGCATCGGCCAGCCCAAGCATCGCCTTTGCGGCGAGACCCCATGCAATCAGGCAGTTGGCGCGCGGATAGTCGGGGTCGATGTCGATGGCTTTTTGCAGCAGCGGCTCGGCGATCTCGAAATCCGGCAGCGAGGCCCAGGTCCAGACATAGGGCATCGCCTTCATCACGAACCCCCAGGCGTCGAGGTTGCCGGGCGACCGGCTCTGGAAACGCTCCTGTTCGGCGACGTAGAGCCTGGGCTCGATGGCGCCGATCACGCTTTGGGCGATCTCGTCCTGCAGCGCGAAGAAATCGGCGATCTCCGCGTCGTAGCGCTCCGCCCAGATCTGGCGCGCGGTGTCGGCGTCGCTCAGCCTGGCATTGATCCTGAGCCGTTGTCCGGAGCGGCGCACGCTTCCGTCGAGCACATAGCGCACGCCAAGCTCACGCCCGATCTGCTTCACGTCGACCGCCTTGCCGCCATAGGTGAACGATGAGTTGCGGGCCGACACGAACAGCCAGCGCAGCCGCGCCAGGCGGGTGATGATGTCTTCGGCAAGGCCGTCGCCGAAATATTGCTGCTCGGCGTCGTCGCTGAGATTGGCAAAGGGCAGCACGGCGATCGAGGGCCCGGCCTCGGCGCCATCGGACGGTGCCGCGGCCGCGTCGAGGCAATCCACCGCGCCGCCGAAGCGGTAGCCGACCCGCGGGATGGTCGCAATCCACTCGGCGTCGTCGGGGCCTTGCCCAAGCAGTTTGCGCAGCAAGGCGATCTGGACGGAGAGGTTGCTTTCCTCGACCGCCACGCGTGGCCATGCCGCGTCCATCAGCTCGGCCTTGGAGAGCACTTCGCCGGGCCGCTCGACCAGCGCTGCCAGAAGCAGCACGCCGCGATAGCCGACGGGAACGGGCATGCCTTGCCGGAGCAGCGTTCCCGCCTCCGGTTTGAGCTCGAACGGGCCGAAGGCGAACCGTTTCCCCACCATGGCGCAAACTAGCATCTTTTCGGGCCTTTTCGGAAGTATTCGGCCGTGTACCCGGGACGCTGCCACCCGCCCGGCTCATCCTGTCACGGTGTTTCGCGACAGGGAGAGCTGAGATGTCCGCAATTGCTTTCGACCGTACCGGATTTGAGACCGAGACCAGCCGAACGGCGCCGGTGAGCCGCCCGCGTCCACGCGATGAAGAATTCCGCGCCGCCCTTGACCACTACATGGCGGATTACATCGCCTGCCAGAAGCGCTGCGATATCGGGCACCACGGTGGTGCCGAAGGCCACGGCGCCCAGACGGATTTGGCTAGTTCCGCACCCGCTGGTCGACTTCGTCGATGCTTCTCGTGCCTGTCAGCGCCATGGTGACGGACAGTTCCTTGCGAAGGATCTCGATGGCGGTCGCCACACCGGCCTCTCCGCCGGCACCGAGTCCGTAAATATAGGCTCGCCCGACCAGGCAGCCTCTGGCGCCAAGGGCGAGCGCGCGCATGACATCCTGGCCGGATCGAACGCCGCCATCGAACAGCACCTCGGTTTGCGAGCCCACCGCTTCAGCGATCTTCGGCAGCTTCGAGATCGTCGATGG
Source organism: Mesorhizobium sp. P3_A9 (assembly GCF_056402975.1). NCBI lineage: Bacteria > Pseudomonadati > Pseudomonadota > Alphaproteobacteria > Hyphomicrobiales > Phyllobacteriaceae > Mesorhizobium > Mesorhizobium sp. P3_A9. The sequence goes on from NZ_JBFUGJ010000279.1 coordinate 5,818, forward strand.
CGCACCATCCAGCTGCCGGCCGCCATGATTGGAAACCACGATCGCGGACGCGCCGGCCTTGCTGGCGGTGCGTGCATCATCCACGTCGAGAATGCCCTTGATGATCAGCTTGCCCGGCCAGATGCTCCTGATCCACTCGACGTCGTTCCAGTTGAGCGTGGGATCGAACTGATGCGACACCCAGTCCGCCAGTTCCTTGACGCCTTGCTCGCCTTTCACATGGCCGGCGAGATTGCCGAACGTCCAGCGCTTGGCGGTGAGCATCCGCCAGGCCCAGGCGGGCTTGGTCGCCATGTCGAGAAGATTGCGCAGTTTCAGCGAAGGCGGAACCGATAGCCCGTTCTTGACGTCAATGTGGCGCTGCCCCAGCACCTGCAGGTCGACCGTGAGCACCAGCGCGCTGCAGCGGGCAGCAAGCGCCCGCTCGACGAGCGAACGCACGAAGCCACGGTCCTTCATCACATAGAGCTGGAACCAGAACGGCTTGTCGACCGCCTCGGCAACGTCCTCGATCGAGCAGATCGCCATCGTGCCGAGCGTATAGGGGACACCGGCAGCCTGTGCGGCGCGGCAAGCGAGAATCTCCCCGTCAGCCCACTGCATCCCGCCAATGCCGATCGGCGCCAGCGCGATCGGCAGCGCGGCCTTCTCGCCGAGGATCGTCGTTGCCGTGTCGCGTTGTGAAACGTCGACCAGCACGCGCTGGCGGAACGTTATGCGCTCCAGATCGGCGCTGTTGGCGCGCAGCGTCTGTCCGGAATAGGCGCCGGCCTCGACATAGTCGAAAAAAGCCCGGGGAACGCGGCGGCGGGCAGCCTGCCGGAGGTCCTCGATGCAGGTCATGGTCTTCAGCAGCGAAGGCGCCGGTGACGCCTTGGCCAGGTCGCCCAGGCTTGCGGCTTCCGTGAATTTTTGGAGATCGGGCAATGCGGTGATCAGCCTGTCCATCGTCGGCTCCCAACGAATATTAGCCAATGCTGGTCCATTGAATGTCGCGAGCGCGCGGATGTAAACTCACTAGCGAGTATACATTCATCGGCGTCAGCCCCGTGCCCAGATCGTCCGACAAGACCAGGCCAGTGATATTGCAGGCGGCTTACAAGCTGTTTCGCCGCCGGGGATTCTTTCGCGTCGGCATGGATGAGATCGCAAGCGCCGCCGGCGTCACCAAGAAGACGCTCTACTATCACTTCGACAGCAAGGACGCGCTGCTGACCGCGGTGCTTGCCTCACAGCATGAACGGGCTTTCGCCGAATTCCAGAACTATGGCATCGACCTGTCGGGCGGGCCGGAGCAACTGGTCGACAAGCTTTTCGGTGAACTGGCCATATGGTCGGCCAAGCCACGCTGGGCGGGGTCGGGATTTACCCGGCTGGCAATCGAGCTTGCCGATCTCTCGGGGCATCCCGCGCGTTCGATGGCGCGTCAGCACAAGGCGCTGATGGAAAAGCAACTGGCGACCCTGCTCGCCGAAGCGGGCGTGCCATCGCCCAGCGAGAGGGCGCGCGAGCTGTTCCTGCTGATCGAAGGTGCAATGGTCATGATCCTGGTTCATGGCGACCGAAACTATTGCACCGCCGCGGCCGATGCCGCCAAACGGCTGATCGAAAATGGATCAGCCGTTTGACGCCCCACATGCCTTCGTTGGCCAAGTGCGGACCACGCTGATTTACCCGAGCAGATCCGGCTGCTGCCTGAGGATGCGGTCATGCAGCGGTTGGCATTGAAACCAGCCGGCCTGCGCGGTTCCGTTCACGGCGCGGGTGGCGCGGGCGTTTTCCGGGTCGACCTGGAGCGGCGTGCCCACGCTCTCGGCGAGGAACTGCGCCTGGCAGCACCGTTCCATCGAGATGAACCACCAGACGGCCTCGTCGACGGTCTGGCCAACCGTGAGCAGGCCATGATTGCGCAAGATCGCCGCCTTGTGGCCACCGAGGCTCTCGGCGATCCGCGCTGCCTCGCTTGCCTCCGTGACCAGCACCCGCGTGTCGTCGAAGAAGACGTGATCCTCATAGAAGGCGCAGGCGTCCAGCGTGATCGGATCGAGCACGCGGCCGACCGCCGACCACGCCTTGCCATAGATGGAGTGGGCGTGCGCGGCCGCCACCACGTCCGGCCGCGCCATGTGGATCTGATGATGGATGGCGAACGCGGCGACATTGACCGGCATCGTGCCCTCGACCACAT
>NZ_JBFUGJ010000280.1:0-7972 GCF_056402975.1 Mesorhizobium sp. P3_A9
GACATACATGGAAGACGGGTCGGCGCCGGTCTTGGCCTTGTAGGCTGCGTTGAACTTGTTGACTTCCGGATTCGGGTCGTCGCCATAGATGGAACCCTGAACCGGAACGTAGAAATTGGAAAGGTCAGGTACGGCCGAAAGCCAGTAGCTGCCGTCCACCCCGGAGCCGTTGAGAATCATCGAATTGATGCCTGCGGCGCGGATCTGTTTAACCGCCGAAACAGAGCCCGGCATCATGGTGCAAAGCATGATCGCATCGGGTTCTTTTGGCAGGGCCTTGATACGGCTGATCTGGGCAGCGATTGAGGGGTCGTCGTTCTTGAAGGTATCTTGACCCACAAGTTTGGCGCCCTTGGTCTCCAGCTTCGGCATCATCCAGTCGAAGCCGTCGCAGATGCCCTTGTTGTATTCGGTCCAGGTGTCGAGCAGGCGGTAGAAGGTCTTGGCCTCCTTCTTGTTGTATGCCCATTCGGCCATCGTCGCTCCCTGCACGGCCGCCAGCACCGACGCCGAGAAGCTGTGCGGACCCACGCCCTGTATGCCCGCCTTTACGGATTCAGCGCAGAGGAAGAAGGAAACCTTGCCAGCCGCCTCGGCGGCGAGTGCCGCGGGCGAACCGAAGTCGTAGTCGCAGGAGACGACGACGAGGTCTGCGCCCTGGTCGAGAACGGAAAGACCGGCCTTTGCGCCTTCGGCACGGTCGGACTTGGTGTCGGCTTTCACGACTTCAATCTTCTTCCCCAGAAGACCGCCGGCGGCGTTGATTTCGTCGATGCGGATCAACGCGGCATCGGTGGCAGGCTTGTCGTAAGCCTCCATGAAACCCGATTCCGCCGTGGCGAAACCGACCACGATCTTGCTGTCGTCCGCCAAGGCTGGAAACGCAGCCGTTGCGGTGAAGAGCATCGTTGCTGTCGCTATTTTTAGTTTGTTTATCATAGACTTCTCCTTTCAAGGTTACGGCGGCTTACAATCCGCCGGTCAGTCACCGCGGTTGCGGGTTAAAGAGATCTCGCGATTGCCGAAAACGCCTGCCGGACGAAGCGCCAGAATGATGATCATGATGATACCCAGGGCGATCTCCTGAAGGCCTTTCGGTATGGCGAAGGCGACGTCGCCAATGGAAACCCCGGCTTCCAGCCAGCGCAGGGTCTGGATCAGGGCCGAGAGGAACACGACACCGATCACGGCGCCCGAAAGGCTGCCCATGCCGCCAACGACAAGCATGGCGATGGTGATGAAGGTGAGACCGAGATAGAAGGTGTCCGGCGTTACAACCCCGATGGAGTGGGCCATCAAGGCGCCGCCGAGCCCCATTATGGCACCGGAGATCACGAAGGCGACAAGCCGCTCCCTGGGGATATCGACGCCGGAGGCTGCTGCCGCCGTCGGTTCGTCGCGGGCGGCACGCAGTGCGAGGCCCGAACGCGATATGGCATGTGCCCAGGCAATGAAGATCGAGATGATGGCGGCGATCAGATAGGGCCAGATCGAGCGGATGATCGGGATGCCGACGACCGACGATGTCCCGCCGGTGACGGTTTCCCAGTTGGAGTAGATCGTGTTGATCATTGCCAGCATGGCGAAGGTGGCGATGGAGGCGGCGATGCCCGATAGCCGCATCAGGATCCGCCCGAAGACCAGCGCCGCCAGTCCTGCAAAGATCGCGGCGATGATGGCCGCCTCCCAATAGGGCATTTGGGTTTTTATCAGCCAGCCGGGGAGACCGGAAAAGGCCATCTTCTTCATGACGGGATTGATCGTCAGCCACGCCGCCACATAGGCGCCGAGGCAGGTGAAGCCGATATGGCCGAAGCTCAGCACGCCGGAATTGCCGATAAATACATAAAGGCCGACGACGAGGATGACCCGGAGGAAGACGTCAATGATCACCTGATTGAATGGTCTCGATCCGGTCATTATCGTCAGCAGTGCGATGGCGATCATCAACAGCGCTAGCAGGATGGGCGTGATGATGGTACGGCGCGCCAGCACGAAGGGCCGAGGGGGTTTGGCGACGATGGTGCCGGTGGTCAGGTGCGGCTCGATGGCCGGGGACGCTGCGGACATGGATCAGACCCTTTCCTTTGTGCCACGGGCCGAAATCAGGCCTTGCGGACGGAAGAGGAGAACAAGGACGACCGCTCCATAGACAAAGGCATCGCGGAAGGGCCGGGCGTCGATGGGCAGCATGACCTGCATGATCACCGACGCGGCACCGAGCAGGAACCCCGCCAGCACGGCGCCAGCCAGACTGCCCAGGCCGCCGATAACCGTTGCGATGAACGCCATCAGCATGATCGCCGCCCCCATCTGGATATCGGCGGTGCCGGTCTGGGCCACGAAGATCAAGGCAATGGCACCGGCCAGCGCGCCGGACAGCGCGAAGGCCCCCATGATGACCCGGTTGGCGCGGACGCCGAGCATGCGCGCCATGGAGAAATTCTCCGCCGCCGCCCGCATTTCCAGTCCGAACCGGGTCCGGCGCAGAAAGACGGTCAGACCCAACAGGATCAACATCGTCGCGACGATGGTGATGAGCTGGAGAAGCGGCAGCCGGGCGCCGAAAATCTCGACGGGTTGGGAGAGCTCGGGGAGGAGATTGATCGACTTCGGCCGGCTTGAGAAAAGCATCAGCAGAAAATAGCGAATGACGAAACCGAGCGCGAAGGAAGCGATCATCATCGTTGCCGGATTTGCCTTGCGGAACCGCCTGAAGACGATGATTTCACACAGCACCGACAACCCGGCCCCGCAGAGCAGCACGAAGGGCACCAGCAGGTACCACGGCAATTGGCCAGCAAAGACGATGGCCATGGCATCCGTCGACGGCCACAGCAGCGCGAAGACGCAGAAGGCGATGACGTCGCCATGCGCGAAGTTCACAAGCCGCATGACGCCGAAGATAAGGGCAATGCCAAGTGCGCCCAGCGCGTAGAGCGAACCAAGCGAGAGTGCATCAAACAGGATCTGGAGCATCTCAATGGTCCTCGTAACCGAAATAGGCAGCCTGGATCGCCTCGCCGTTGCCGAGTGTCCGGGCGTCGCCATCGAGCACGATCTGCCCGCCGCGCATCAGGATCATCCGCCCGCCCACCATCATCGCCCGGGCCGAACTCTGCTCCACGATCAGCAGCGTGAGCTGGCGCTGCGCACGCAGAGCGATCAGCCGCTCGTAGACCTGGTCGTTGATGTTGGGGGCGAGGCCCAGCGAAGGTTCGTCAATGGCTATAAGCCGCGGATTGGTCATCAGCGCGCGCCCGATGACGAGCATTTGCTGCTGCCCGCCAGACAGCAATCCAGCTTGCCCGTGCCGCCTCTCCTTCAGCATCGGGAAGGTTGCGTAAACGGCTTCGAGTTCGTCGGCCGCCCGGCTGCGCCAGCCGCGGTCGCGGGCGTGCATGCCAGCGCCGACCAGAAGGTTCTCTTCGGTCGTCAGCGAGCCGAAGACATCGCGCCCTTCCGGCACCATGGAGAATCCGAGCCGGGCGATGTTCTCCGGCGCCTGGCCGGTGATCTCATGGCCCGCAAGGTCGATCCGGCCGCCCGCCACCGGTGTCACGCCGGCGATCGCACGCAGCAGCGAAGACTTCCCGGCTCCGTTCGGGCCGGTGATGAACAGGATTTCTCCTTCGTCCATGGAGAAGGAGACGTCGCGGACCGCGGTCAGACGGCTATATCGGATGGTGATATCGGAAAGGGCGAGCAGGCTCATTCCATCACCTCCAGCACAGGCAGGTCGGTGTTGGCGGCCGTGCCCATATAGGCGTGGCGCACCTTCTCGCTGTCGCGGATCGCGGCGGGCGGGCCTTGTTCGATGATCGCTCCGGAATCGAGCACGACGATATGCTCGCAAAGGCCGAGCACCAGCCCGACATTGTGCTCGATGAGCAGGACACCGCAGCCGAGATCGCCGGCGATCTGTCTTATCAGGGCCGAAAGCTCCCGCGCCTCCAGCGTGCTCATGCCGGCCGCGGGCTCGTCGAGCAGGATGTATGCGGGCCGTCCCATCAGGGCACGGCCAATGGCGACACGGCGCTCATCCGTATAAGGCAAGGTTCCGGCGATGCGGGAGCCGAGTGCGCCGATGCCTATCCAGTCGAGCATCGCTTCGGCTTCGGCGATGGCAGCGCGCCGGCTCATTCCCAGACCAACGCCGGTCACCTCCAGATTGTCGAGCACCGGCAGGTCGCGGAAGAGCCGCCCACCCTGGAAGGTGCGGGCGATGCCGCGCCGACGGACCTGATGCGGCTTGAGACCCGTGAGTGCCGCCCCGTCGAGCTTGACGGTGCCTTCGGTCGGAGCCTGGAAGCCCGTCAGCACGTTGACCAGCGTGGTCTTGCCGGCGCCATTGGGGCCGATGAGACCAACGATACGGCCAGGCGTAATCTGGAGGTCTACCGATGACAGGGCCTTTAGCCCCGCAAACGACACCGAGACGTTCTCCGCGCTCAGATGACTCATGTCCCTTTCCTTCTTCTTACCGACGGAAAGGCGCGAAGCATCCGGCCTTGCGGCCAGTCACGTTGCTAATGTCTTTCCCCTGTCGGTTCCGGCGGTCTCTAACGGACTGCTCGGATGCCAAATTCACGCCGTTGCCCGGCGTCGTCTTGTCGTTTCGCGCACCGGATTTTGTCTTCCGCCACGCGCGGTCGGTTTTGGCCGACCGATCTCCTCGCCTCCGGCTCCTCCGCCGGCATTTTTCCAGGCCGACGTCAGCCGGCCAGGTACTCTTCAGCACGCGCCAGCGCGGCGCGCTGTTCGGCTCGCGCGGCAAGCGCGCCTTCCAGCGTCACCGAAACGAAACGCGCGGGAGTGTGCGGCTGGAGCTGGGCGATCAGGTCCATGTCGGCCGAGATCACCACACCCAGCATCATGTAGCCGCCACCCGAAACCGCATCCCGGTGAAGGACGATCGGCTCCGTGCCACTCGGCACCTGGACGGATCCGTAGGGATAGCAGGCGTCGACGATGTTGGAGGGGTCGGAGCCCGCGCCGAAAGGCTGCTCGCGCTCAACGAACTCCAGCGGCGTCCCGCCCCGGAAGCGATAGCCGATGCGGTCGGCTTCGGGCGCGACCTTCCAGGTTTCCTCGAAGAACCGATTGCCGGCGGCTTCAGTAATCCGATGCCAGTACAGGCCAGGAAGCATTCTGAGTTCCGCCGGATTGTTCCGCGCGCGGTGCAGATTTGCGGGCAGAGAAAGACCGGCTTTGCCCGAGCCTTCACCTAAGGGGAGTTCATCGCCTGCCTTCAGCGTGCGGCCCTGATGGCCGCCGAGCGCGCCCAGAATGTAAGTCGAGCGCGAGCCGAGAACCACCGGCACGTCGATGCCGCCGGAGATGGCCAGATAAGCGCGCGCACCGCCCTTGAGGAAACCAAAGGAAAGCCGGTCTCCCGCCTTCACCGGAAAGCTCTCCCAGGTCGGCCGTTCCTCGCCATTGAGTTTGGGTGGGAGCTCTCCTCCCGTGACGGCGACGATCGCGGATTGGGTGAATTCGAGTTCGGGTCCCATGAAGGTGGCTTCGAGCACCGCGGCTCCCGGATCGTTGCCGACAAGCAGGTTCGCGATGCGTGTGGCAAAGCGGTCCATGCCGCCGCCTTCGGGGATGCCGACATGATAGTGGCCCGGTCGGCCAAGGTCCTGCACGGAAGTCGAAAGGCCGGGAGAGATTACCTTAACGGCCATTGATAAGCTCCATCAGCTTTGCATTGGTGCCGTAAATATCGCCGTTGAAGTCCTTCAGGCTGAAGGTGCACTCGCGAACCGTCGGTTGCCACCGATTGGCTTCGATTTCCTCCAGCGTGGCGTCGTAGTCATCGCGGCCAATGGCCTTGAACTTCACGATGTCGCCTGGCTTGAACAGGCACATATCATCGGAGAGGTAGCGCACCTTCATGGTCGGGTCGTAGATCGGTGCCGGGGTTATGCCATACATCTGGTAGCCGCCGGCGCCGCGCACCGAATAGATCGCTGCAAAGCAGCCGCCGTGGCCGATGGTGAGCTTGGGAGTGTCGGTGCGTGGACGCAGATATTTCGGCGCCTGAATCTGTTTCTTGCGCTCGACCATCTGGTACAGGAAGGGCAGTCCGGCGACGAAGCCGACCATGGACACGAACCAGGGCTGGCCGGAATAGGCCGCGATAAACTCTTCCACCGTGGCGTAGCCGTTGATGCGTGCCGAATATTCAAGATCGGTGGAGGTCGGGTCCTGGTGGCGCTCGCGGAAGCGCAAGCAGGTTTCACGCGTCCATGGATCCTGGAAGTAAACCGGCAGCTCGATGATCCGGGTCTTCAGAACCGGGTCTGCCTTTGAGGCCGCCTCTTCCATCGACTTCAGTTCGCTGAGCAAATCCTGCGGCTTGACGATGTCGGGGTCGAAGCGAATCTGGAAGCTGGCGTTGGCCGGGCAGATCTCGGTGACGCCTCTTATGTCTGCCGCACGCACCGCGTTGGTCATCGAAAGGCCGGTGAAGAAGGAGGTGAGCGACATCTCCTCGGACACCTCGCCGAAGATATGTTCGTCACCGCCGAAGTTGAATCGTATCGACATCGGTCCTCCTTAGCCCGCCAAAGTGGCGGCGTTTTCGATGAGCCAGCCTTCCAGCCAGCGTGTATGCACGTCTCCTGTCCGCACCGCCGGATCGGCGGCGAGCGCAAGAAACAGCGGCTTGGTGGTTTTGAGCCCGCCGATCTTCAACTCGTTGAGCGCGCGGATCAGGCGCATGATCGCAGCCTCGCGCGTCTCCGCATGCACGATCAGCTTGGCAAGCAGCGAGTCATAAAAGGGCGGCACCTGATAGCCTTGGTAGAGCATGGAATCGAAACGTACGCCCGGACCGCCGGGAATGCGAAGCTCGGCCACCTGCCCGGGGAAGGGAGCGAACTCCTTCGCCGGGTCTTCGGCATTGAGCCGGACTTCGATCGCATGGCCCTTGACGGAGACATCGCCCTGCCGAATCCGCAGCTTCTCGCCGCCGGCGATGCGAAGCATCTCGGCAACGAGATCGATGCCGGTGATCGCCTCGGTGACAGGGTGCTCGACCTGGATGCGGGTGTTCATCTCGATGAAGTAAAAGCGGTCGGCGTCATGATCATAGAGATACTCCACCGTGCCGGCACCAGAGTATCTGACCGCCTTGGCCAAAGCGACCGCCGAAGCGCAGAGTTCCTCGCGCAACCCGTCGGAAAGCGCGCGCGACGGCGCCTCTTCCCAAACCTTCTGGCGTCGCCGCTGCAGCGAGCACTCCCGCTCGTAGCAGTGGATGGCATTGCTTCCGTCCGCCAGGACCTGCACCTCGATATGGCGGGCCTTGCCGATCACCTTTTCCAAGTAGAGACCACCGTCGCCAAAAGCGGCGAGGGCTTCCGCTTCGGCCTGCGGAAAGGCCTGTTCGAATTCGGCGAGCGAGTTGGCAATGCGGATGCCCCGCCCGCCGCCGCCTGCCGCGGCCTTGATCATCACTGGAAAACCGGTTTCGGCCAGCACCTGGCGGCCAGCCTCGAGGCCTTCGACCCGGCCAGCCGAGCCTGGCACCACTGGGACACCGGCGGCGGCAGCGGCCGATCGCGCCGAGACCTTGTCTCCCATCATCCGGATCGCATCTCCCGACGGGCCGACGAAGACCAATCCAGCGCCTGTGACCGCGTCGGAGAACGCGGCATTCTCGGCAAGGAAACCATAGCCGGGGTGAACGCTGTCGCAACCGGTGTCACGGGCAGCCTTCAGAAGCGCTTCGATGTTGAGATAGGACTTCTTTGCTGCCGGTGGGCCGATATTGACCGCTTCGTCCGCAAGCTGGACGTGGAGCGACCCGGCGTCTGCGGCCGAGTACACCGCCACGGTGGCGATGCCCAGATCTTGTGCGGCCCGGATGATCCTGACCGCTATCTCGCCCCGGTTGGCAACCAGAAGCTTTTTCAGCATCAGTCGAGATCCGCGATGGGTGCGCCGGCCATGATGGGGTCCTCAT
>NZ_JBFUGJ010000281.1:0-7952 GCF_056402975.1 Mesorhizobium sp. P3_A9
GCCGAGCGCTGCCAGCGTCTGATCAAGGATCTTCTGGCCGGCAAGTGAGGGCCGGTGGCAACCGGGACTGGCCGGCAAGTGCCGGCCTTCTGGTCCATTCGCCGGGCTTGCCTTGCGCAGCGGCGAACGTAGGTTGGTGCCATGCATCTCGCCATTTCGCTCAACATCGCTGCCACCAACGGACAGCCCGCTCTGGATTTCAGCCAGATCAGCAGCTTCGTGCGCAAGGCGGAAGCGGCTGGCGTGGACATGGTCATCATTTCCGACTCCGCCGATAAGCCATCGAGCAGCCCGTTTGAAGCGACAACGCTGCTGGCGGCGCTGGCGACCGTCACCGACAGGATCGGGCTCGTGGCCAGCGCCTCGACGCTCGCGCATCAGCCCTACAATCTGGCACGCCGGTTTGCTTCGCTCGATATCATCAGCCACGGCCGCATCGGCTGGAACGCGACGATGAGGCAGAACCCTCGCGAAGCAGCGAATTTCAGCCGGCCCAAAGGGTTCTCGGAGGACGACTTTCGCCGCCGCGCCAAGGAGTTCATCAATATCGTGCGAGGATTGTGGGTCGGCTGGGAACCGGACGCGCTGCTGTTCGACAAGGCAGCCGGCCGCTTCCACGATCCGGACAAGATGCACCCTCTGAATTACACCGGCGAATTCTTTTCGGTGCGCGGGCCGCTCAATGTCGCGCGCTCGCCGCAGGACAGGCCACTGCTCTTGTTGTCGGATCTGAGAAAGGCCGACCTCGATTTCGCCAGCCGCCGCGCGGATGTCGTGCTGCTGAATGAGCTTGAACCGCCGGAAGCGAAAGCGGCCTGCGATGAACTCAGACACTGGGCGCGCGAAGCAGGGCGCGATCCGATGTCGATAAAGGTGCTGACGGTCATGGATGCGCGGCAGGAACTTGATGACGCCAGTCTGGAAGCGCAGTGCTTCTCATCTGGCTGCGACGGTGTCGTTCTGGCTGTGCAGCCTCATCCCCCGGCCCTCGAGGATTTTGTCAAACGCCTGCTGCCGCAACTCTGGCGTCACGGACCCGTGGAGGCATCCCCGGGTAGGACTCTACGCGACCGTCTTGGCTTTAGTGGGGATGGCGGGTCATGAGCGCGCAGATGAAGCTCGGCGCCTTCCTTTGGGCGACCGGCCACCACATTGCCGCCTGGCGGCATCCCAAGGCGCATGTCACCGCCGGCATCGACATCGACCATTACATCCAGCTGGCGCACACGGCGGAAGCGGCCAAGTTCGACATGATCTTCTGCGAGGACGCCGCCGGTCTGCGCGAGGCCAATGTCGGCATCGCCAGCCAGACCTCGCGTTCGATCGGCTTCGAGCCGATCAGCCTGCTTTCGGCGCTGGCGGTGCAGACCAGCTGCATCGGCCTCGTTTCGACTGCTTCGACAAGCTACAACGAGCCTTACGGGCTGGCGCGGACTTTCCTGTCACTCGACCATCTGAGCGGCGGCAGGGCCGGTTGGAACCTGGTCACCTCGGCCAGCCCCATCGAAGCCGCGAATTTCGGCGCGACCGGGCTCAAGCCTCATGCCGACCGCTATGAACGGGCACGCGAATTCGCCGAGGTGGTCACTGATCTTTGGCACGGCAGGGCTCCCGGCCATGATGGCCAGAGCTTTTCGGTGCGGGACCCGCTCGACCTGCCGCGTTCACCGCAGGGCGCACCGGTCATGGTCCAGGCCGGTGCCTCGGATGTCGGCCGCGACCTTGCCGCCCGCACCGCCGATGTGGTGTTCACAGCAGCGCAAACATTCGAGGAAGCGAAGGCCTTTTACGACGATCTCAAAGGGCGCATGGCCACCTATGGGCGTGAGCCTGACGACATCAAGATCATGCCCGGCGTTTCACCCGTGGTAGCGGAAACCGAGGCCGAAGCGCGCGAGAAGCATGAGGAGTTGCAGGCGCTGATCCCCGACGATGTCGGCGTGGCGCTGCTGTCCAGCTACCTCAGCATCTCCGATCTCGGACGCTATCCGATCGACGGGCCACTGCCCGAACTGCCGGAGAGCGAAGGGATGAAAAGCCGACAGGCGCTGGTCGTCGAGCAATCGCGCCGCGACGGCCTTTCCATCCGCCAGCTTGCCCGCCACTTCGCCGGAGCGCGCGGCCATTGGCGCATCGTCGGCACGCCGGCGCAGGTCGCCGACGAATTGCAGGCGCGGTTCGAGGGCGGTGCGGCCGACGGCTACAATGTCATGCCGTCTTACTTCCCTGGCGAACTCGATGCCTTTGCGACGCTGGTTGTGCCGGAGCTGCAGCGGCGCGGCCTGTTCCGCCGGGATTATGAAGGCCGAACGCTGCGCGACCATCTGGGCTTGAAACGGCCGGCCTGAGGCCGGTCGCGGCTAGCTCAGTCCATCATCCGCGCGGTGCCCGAAACCCTGATCGAGCTGCCGATCTCGGGCGCAATATCGGCGTGCAGGCGCGAACGCATGCCCATGTCCTCACCCTGCACGACATCGATCGCGCCGCCATGCGGCCAACCAATGTCACGCAAATAGCCGGCGAAGGCAGCCGTCGAAGCTCCTGTCGCCGAATCCTCATAGACGCCGCCGGAGGCAAAGGGGTTGCGGGTGTGGAAAAGCTGCGGCGTCTCGGCATAAGCGAGCAGGATCGTCACCAGCCCATCGCGCCGCATCAGGGCCTGCCCGGCTTTCAACTCGTAGCGCATGGCGGCCAGCGCCTCGCGCGATTTGAGGACCAGCACGAGGTGGTCGGCGCCGCCATGGATCAGCGCCGGCGGAATGGCTGGATCGAGATCGGTCGCGGCATAGCCGAACAGCGCCAGCGCCTCGGCGATCAACTGCGGAGGAGCAGGCTTGCTGCGTGTCGGCGGCGACTGCAACGCGGCAGCGACATTCGCCCCATCCCGGAACCCTTCGACGGTGATGCTGGCCTGGTTGAGGGTCAGCGGGAAAATGCCATCGCCGAATTGCCCGACAAGAGCGGCTCCCAAGGCGATAGTGGCATGACCGCAGAAGGGAACTTCSGATTCCGGCGAGAAATAGCGCACCCGCCAGTCGTCCCCATCCGGCGCGGCAAAGGCAGTTTCCGAGAATCCAACCTCTGCCGCCAGACGCTGCATTTCGACGGCATCGGGCAAGGCATCGCCGATCAACACCCCGGCAGGATTGCCGCCGGTGTTGCCATCCGAAAAAGCCGCGATTTTCAGAACGTTCATTTATCCTCACCTCATGCAGCAATGCCGGGTGGATACCGCAAATGCATCTTTCCTGCGATTGGAAAACGGACAGGCCGACGGGCAGTCTTGGCTAACCGGCCATCACCTTGTGCTGCTGGACCTGATGGCCGGCATTTGACGCAGCGGCGTGAACGACCAGCGCCGTCATGATCTCGGCGGCGGCAAGTGCGGCGATGACGGGCGGCCGCTTGTCCTTGACGGCATCGCCGCCGATCGGCGAGACGAGACGGGCAAATTCCGCTTCCGTTCCGTCCCCTGACTTCAGGAACCAGTTCTTGAAGGTCGCCTTTTTGGTCTTAGAGCCGATCATGCCGACATAGGCCGCATCGTCGCGCTTCAGCGCTTCGGTGACGATCAGGAAATCCAGCGCATGGTCGTGGGTCAGGATGGCGAAGGCGGTGCCGGGCGGAGCTTTGCGAATCTCGGCTTCCGGCATTGGCGTCAAACGCGTCTCGACGGTTTCCGGCATGCCTTCCAGTGCCTCGGCCCGCGTCTCGATGACGACGCCGTGCACCGGAAGCAGCGCAATCGTCGACGCCAGCGCCTGGCCGACATGGCCGCCACCGAAGATGTAGACATGCGGCAGATGCGCCTCTTCAGCTTCCGCCGTGGCAACCAGTTCGGCAGCGAGCGCGGCATCGACAAGGCGGATCAAGACTTCGACGCGCCCGCCACAGCATTGGCCGATCTCCGGCCCGAGCGGCACGTCGAGCGTGGCGCAGACTTCATCGATCTCGATGCGGGAACTCGACTGAAGACGGTTGACCGACCCAAGCCGGCCGGATGGCGCCACCATCTGCCGGGCCTTGTCGATCGCCATGTACTCGAGCTGGCCGCCGCCGATCGTGCCAAAGATCGCCGCTTGCGAGACGAGCATGAAGGCGCCCTTCTCGCGCGGCGTCGAGCCTTTGGTGCCGGCCACTTCGACCAGGGCGACCCGGCCGGCGCTGGCAAGAAAGGCTTTCAGGCTTTGCACTTTCGAGTTCATCGTCTGTATTCCCACCCGAGAAATATAGCGTTTTCAGGCGCGATTTGCACGTTTAGGCTCGATCAGGCCGGTTTTGCGGCCTCCCGCTTCAGCCGCTCGATTGCCATCAGCACGCGTTCTGGCGTCGCCGGCGCATCAAGGCGCGGGCAGATCTTGTGATCGGCCACGCTCGCCACCGCATCCGACAGCGCATGCAGCACCGACATGCCGTGCGGCAACGGCGGCTCGCCGACCGCCTTGGAGCGATGGATGGTCGGCTCGTAGGCTTGCGACCAGTCGGTCAGCGCCACGTTGAAAATCTTCGGGCGGTCGGACGCCAGCGGGATCTTGTAGGTCGACGGCGCGTGGGTGCGCAGCCGGCCCTTGTCGTCCCACCACAGTTCCTCCGTCGTCAGCCAGCCCATGCCCTGGATGAAGCCGCCCTCGACCTGGCCGATGTCGATCGCGCGGTTCAGCGAGCGGCCGCAATCGTGCAGGATATCGGCGCGCTCGACGACATATTCGCCGGTCAGCGTATCGACAGACACTTCAGAGCAGGCCGCGCCATAGGCGTAATAGTAGAAGGCGTGGCCCTGGCCCTTGCCGCGGTCCCAATGGATTTTCGGCGTCTTGTAGAAACCGGCGGCCGAAAGCTGGACGCGCGCGATATAGGCCTGTTTGACCAGGTCGTTGAAGCTGACCTCCTGGTTGCCGACACGCACGCGGTTGGGCAGGAACACCACCTGGTCGACCGGAATCTGATACTTTTCGGCGGCGAAATCGGTCAGCCGCTGGCGGATCTGGCGCGCGGCATTCTGCGCCGCCATGCCGTTGAGGTCGGCGCCGGAGGATGCCGCTGTCGGCGCCGTGTTCGGCACTTTGGCGGTGGTGGTGGCGGTGATCTTGACCCGCTCGAGATCGATCTGGAATTCTTCGGCCACGACCTGCGCCACCTTGAGGTGCAGGCCCTGCCCCATTTCGGTGCCGCCATGGTTCATGTGCACGGAACCATCGGCATAGACATGCACCAGCGCACCGGCCTGATTGGACTCGGTCTTGGTGAAGGAGATGCCGAACTTCACCGGCGTCAGCGCCAAGCCACGCTTGATGAAACGGCTGTTAGCGTTGAAAGCCGAAATCTCTCGGCGACGCCGCGCATAGGAGGCACTTTCCTCGAGCTCGGCGACGATGCGCTGGATGATGTTGTCCTCGACCTTCTGATGGTAGGGCGTGACATTACGGCTGCCGATGGCCTCCATCGGGTCGTAGAAATTCWGCTTGCGTATCTCGAGCGGGTCCTTGCCGACGGCGAAGGCGACCTCGTCGATGACRCGCTCGGCGCCGATCATGCCTTGCGGACCGCCGAAGCCGCGGAAGGCCGTGTTGGAAACAGTGTTGGTGTAGAGCGGCGCCGACTTGGCGTGGACGTTCGGATAGAAATAGGCGTTGTCGCAGTGGAACAGCGCGCGGTCGCCGACCGGACCGGACAAGTCGGCCGAGAAGCCGGCATTGAGTGCGAACATGAAGTCGACGCCGAGGATATTGCCCTCATTGTCGAAGCCGACCTCATAATCGATGGCGAAGTCGTGCCGCTTGCCGGTGGCGGTCATATCCTCGTCGCGGTCGAGCCTGACCTTCACCGCCCGTTTGTGCTTCTTGGCCGCAATCGCGGCGATTGCCGCGCACTGGTTGGCCTGCGTTTCCTTGCCGCCGAAGCCGCCGCCCATGCGGCGAACCTCGACCGTCACCGCATGGCTCGGCACGCCGAGCACATGGGAAACGAGGTGCTGGGTCTCGCTCGGCCCCTGGGTCGAGCAATAGACCGTGACCTCGTCGTCCTCGCCCGGCACCGCCAACGATACCTGGCCCTCGAGGTAGAAGTGGTCCTGTCCGCCGAGCTTCATCCGCCCCTTTACCCGACGGGGCGCGGCAGTGATCGCGGCAGCCGCGTCGCCGCGCCGCAAGGTCAGCGGCGTGGTGACCAGCCTGTCCTTGAGCGGGTCCAGAGGCCAGATGCCGAGGATGGCGGGAAGCTCGTCATATTCGATCTTGGCCAGGCGCGCCGCACGCCGTGCGGCCTCGCGCGTCTCGGCGATGACCGCGAAGATCGGCTGGCCGAAGAACTGCACCTTGCCTTCCGCCAGCACCGGGTCGTCATGCATGTTGCTGGGCGAGACGTCGTTCTCGCCGGGCACGTCGGCATAGGTAAGCACATCGACGACGCCGGGGGCTGTCCGCACGGCCGAAAGGTCGACACTCTTCAGCGTGCCATGTGCGATTTTCGACAGGCCGAGGCCAACATGCAGCGTGCCTGCCGGTTCCGGCATGTCGTCTATATAGACGGCGGTGCCGCTGACATGCTTGTGGGCGGAGTCATGGCGCTGATCGGTGGCGACACCGCCGACGATCTTCTCGGCCTTGAGATTTGATGTGGCGTGCTTGTTCATCATGCCGCCTCGTTGCGTGACACCTGGAAGGGCGCCTTTGTGCCTGTGGTTTCGACCAAGAAGCGCAGCAACAGATTTTTCGCCGCCAGAGCCCGGTATTCGGCTGACGCCCGCATGTCGGTGAGCGGGGTGAAATCCCTGGCGTATTCGGCCATCGCCGTCTCGACCGTCTCTTCGGTCCAGGGTTTGCCGAGCAGCGCCTTTTCGACAGAAGACGCCCGCTTCGGTGTCGCCGCCATGCCGCCATAGGCGATGCGCACGTCGGCGACCGTGCCGTCCTTGGCCAGCACCAGGAAAAAGGCGCCGAGGGCCGCGGTAATGTCCTCGTCGCGGCGCTTGGTGATCTTGTAGACGGCAAACTTTGCGTCCTTGGGCGGCACGGGAACGTGCACGGCCTCGACGAACTCGCCCGGCTGCCGGTCCTGCTTGCCATAGGCAATGAAGAAGGTTTCCAGCGGAATCGTGCGTCGCTTCTTGCCCTTGCGCAACGTCAGGCTGGCGCCGAGTGCGATCAAGGGCGGCGGCGTGTCGCCGATCGGCGAGCCGTTGGCGATGTTGCCGCCGATGGTGCCCATGTTGCGCACCTGTTCGCCGCCGATGCGGTCGAACAACGGCCCCAGCGACGGGATGCGTTTGGCGAGCATCGAGAAGGCTTCGGTGTAGGTCACGCCGGCGCCGATCGAGATGACGCCCTTGTCTTCCGAGATGGTGCACAGCCCGTCGAGATTGCCGATGAAGACCACCGGCGAGATGTCGCGCATGTGCTTGGTCACCCACAGGCCGACATCGGTCGAACCGGCAACGATGGTGGCACCGGGTTCCTTGTCGAGCACGGTGGCGAAATCGTCGACATTGGCCGGCACGATGAGCCGCGCCTTGGCCGAACCGATCTCGACCCGCGCGCCGTCATGCATGGCCTCGAGCCTTGCCGTTATCGCTTTCCGCTCAGCGGCCAGCGGGTCCTTCGCCGCCTTGCCGTAGCTGGAGATGGCATGCGCGGCGCGCATGATCGCCTCATAGCCGGTGCAGCGGCAGAGATTGCCTTGCAAAGCCTTTTCGATCGCCGCGTTCGACGGGTCCGGCGACTTCATCCACAGGCCGTAGAGCGACATGACGAAGCCCGGCGTGCAGAAGCCGCATTGCGAGCCGTGGAAATCGACCATCGCCTGCTGCACAGGGTGCAACTGGCCAGGCGCGCCGCGCAGATGCTCGACCGTCACGACATGGGTGCCGTCGAGCGAACCGAGGAAGCGGATGCAGGCATTGACGCTTTCATAGACCACGCCACCAGCCGAGAGCTTGCCGACGAGCACCGTGCAAG
>NZ_JBFUGJ010000282.1:0-7812 GCF_056402975.1 Mesorhizobium sp. P3_A9
GAGCGGCAGCACCATGAACGGCAGATAGGAATAGACGATGCCGATGAAGATCGCCGTGTAGGTGTTGAGGATGACCAGAGGCTGGTTGATGATGTGCAGCGACAAGAGCAGCTGGTTGAGCAGGCCCTCGGGCTTGAGGATGCCGATCCAGGCATAGACGCGGATCAGGAACGAAGTCCAGAACGGCAGGATGACCAACATCAGCAATGTAGGGCGGATGGTGGCCGGCGCACGTGACATGCCATAGGCGATCGGGTAGCCGACGATCAGCGTCAGGACGGTCGAGACGGCGGCAATGATGACGCTCGTCACATAGGCCTTGAAATAGAGCGAGTCCTGCGTCAGCCAGACATAATTATCGAAGTTGAGGTTGCGGAAGCCGGCGAAGAAGCCGGAGACGCCGTCCCTGAAATCGAGCACCGGCGTGTAGGGCGGCATGGCGATCGCCGTCTGCGACAATGAAATCTTGAAGACGATGACGAAGGGGATGAGAAAGAAGAACAGCAGCCAGAGGTAGGGGACGATGATGACGAGCCGGTTGACGAAGCCGGCACCCAGGCGCGTCAGGAACGGCTTGGCGACGGTCGATGGGGCGGCGGCATCGGTGACGGCGATGTTGGACATATCCTCCCCCTACCGTGCCAGCACGACGCCGGCGTCGGGCCGGAAGGACACCCAGGCGCGGTCATTCCAGGTCAGAGGATCCTCGGTCACGCGCGCCGCGTTCAAGGCGCTTGCCCTGATGATCTGCCCGTCATCCAGCCTGATGTGGTAGACGGTCATGTCGCCGAGATAAGCAACGTCATAGACCTCGCCTTCCAGCGCGTTGACGGCATCGGCTGGCTTCTTCGACGAGACCTTGATCTTCTCCGGCCTGATGGCGAAGACGATGTCGGAACCAGCCGCGGTACCGGCGCTGTTTTCGACGACGATCTGGGCACCTGTCGTACCGGTGATGCGCGTCGTGTTTGCCGTGCGCTCGGCGACCTTGCCTTCGAACATGTTCACATTGCCGACGAAATGGGCGACGAAGCGCGAGGTCGGCGCTTCGTAGACTTCGGCGGGTGTAGCGACCTGCATGACCTCGCCCTTGTCGATGATGGCTATACGATCGGCCATGGTCATAGCCTCTTCCTGGTCGTGGGTGACGACGACGAAGGTGAGGCCGAGGTTCTGCTGCAGGTCCATCAGTTCGAACTGGGTTTCCTCGCGCAACTTCTTGTCGAGAGCGCCGAGCGGCTCGTCGAGCAGCAGCACCTTCGGCCGCTTGGCGACCGAACGGGCAAGCGCGACGCGCTGGCGCTGGCCGCCGGAAAGCTGGTGCGGCTTGCGCTTGGCGAACTGCTCGAGCTTGACCAGCTTCAGCATCTCGGCGACGCGCTTTTCGATATCGGCCGCGGGCATGCCTTCCTGCTTGAGGCCAAAGGCGATGTTCTTCTCCACCGTCATATGCGGGAACAGGGCATAGGACTGGAACATCATGTTGACGGGCCGGCGATAGGGCGGGATGCCGCGCAGATCCTGGCCATCGAGCAGGATGCGACCGGCCGTCGGTTCCTCGAAGCCGGCAAGCATCCTCAGCAGCGTCGACTTTCCGCAACCCGAGGCGCCGAGCAGGGCGAAGAACTCGCGCTCGAAGATGGTCAGCGACAAATTGTTGACGGCGGTGAAGTCACCGAACTTCTTGGTGACGTTTTCGAACTGGATGTATGGCTTGGCGTTCGGGTCGTTCCATGGCGCGAAATCCCTGCGGATGCTGCCAAGCGATTTCATATCCCCACTCCGTGCTTTGTAGTTCCCCGGAGCGGTTCATCGTTTCTCGGAAACGCAGAACTRCTCCATCTCCTGGTTTTGACGCAATTCCGGACGGAAAACCGTTCCCCACTTTTCCTGGAATTGCTGCAGAGAAAYCGACCCCGGCAGCTGGCTGCCGGGGTCGTGTCGAATTGTCTACTGGCCGGTGACGATCTTGGTCCAGGTGCGCGTGATGACGCGCTGGGTCTTGGGATCATAGGGAGAGACCGTGTAGAGCTTCTGCAAGGTCGCATCGTCCGGATAGACGGCGGGGTCGCTCAGCAGGGCCTTGTCGACGAACTGCTGCGACGCCTTGTTGCCGTTGGCGTAGAGCACGGCGTTCGACGATTTGGCGATCACTTCCGGCGTCATCATGTAGTTGAGGAATTCATGCGCCTCGGCGACATGCGGCGCATCGGCCGGGATCGCCATCTGGTCGAACCACATCTGGGCGCCTTCCTTCGGCACGGAATAGCCGA
Source organism: Mesorhizobium sp. P3_A9 (assembly GCF_056402975.1). Classification (NCBI taxonomy): domain Bacteria; kingdom Pseudomonadati; phylum Pseudomonadota; class Alphaproteobacteria; order Hyphomicrobiales; family Phyllobacteriaceae; genus Mesorhizobium; species Mesorhizobium sp. P3_A9. The sequence goes on from NZ_JBFUGJ010000282.1 coordinate 2,274, forward strand.
TTTCGACACCTTGCTTGGCCTCGACCGCACGATTGCGGGCCTGGAAGACGTCACCGGACCAGCCGACCGCAAGGCAGATGTCGCCATTGGCCAGGGCGTTGATGTACTCGGACGAATGAAACTTCCTGATAAAGGGGCGGACCTTCATCAGGGCTTCCTCGGCCTTGGCGATGTCGTCGGGCGAGGTGCTGTTCGGGTCGAGGCCGACATATTTCAGCGCCGCCGGAATGATGTCAGCCGGAGAATCCAGCACATAGACGCCACAGTCCTTCAGCTTGGCGAGACTCTCGGGATTGAAGAACACGTCCCAGCTGTCGATCTTGTCRGTGCCAAGYGCTGCCTGCACCTTCTTGATGTTGTAGCCGATRCCGACCGTSCCCCACATGTAGTTGATCGAATAYTCRTTGCCGGGGTCGTATTTGGCGGTCCTTTGTGAAACCGTGTCCCACATGTTGGAGATGTTCGGCAGTTTCGACTTGTCGAGTTTCTGGAACACGCCGGCCTGGATCTGGCGGGCAAGGAAATTGCCGCTCGGCACGACGACATCATAGCCGCTGCCGCCGGCGAGCAATTTGGTTTCGAGGATCTCGTTGGAATCGAACGTGTCGTAGACGACCTTGATGCCGGTCTTCTTGGTGAAGTCGTCGATGATCGTCGGGTCGATGTAATCGGACCAGTTGAAGACATTGACGACGCGGTCCTCGGCGTGCCCGGCGGGCGTGAACAATGTCAGAAATACCGAGGTTGCCGAAAGCCAGAGCGCTTTGCGGATCATGCTATTCTCCTTTGGTGAGTGTTCCATCGCCGGCTCGTCGCGACTGGCGCGCGGCCGGGCATTTGTTTCAGACTATTGAGCTTTCCTTGGGACAACAAGCGCCAATTGGCGCGCCGGCCGCGGCCGCGCAATTGTCCCGGACTGGGCAATTGTCCCGGACTGGAAGGAATCACGGTGCCGTCAGAAGCTTTCGCCGCCGCGCGGACAGAAATACAGAAATATGGACCGGTCTCGATCGGACCGGCAGGGAGACTTGGCAAGATACGCCTGTCTTGTTGTTGCCGTGCTCACAGCCTGCCCGGGCTGCAGCAACGTTGTCAATGGCAAAGCTTCAGCGGCCCGCATCAATTYGGCGATGGCACCCCGGTGACCCCTGCCCGCTGCGGCCGTGCCTGGCGCTTGAACTCGAGCCCGATATGGACGAGCAGCGCCGTGACCACCACCGCGCCGCCGATGATGGTGCGCCCGGACGGCACCTCGGAATGGATGAGCCAGACCCAGATCGGCCCAAGGATCGGCTCGAACGTGCCGAGCAGTGCCGCGATGGCCGCCGGGATCAGCCGCGCGCCGGTGGCGAAGAAGGCAAGACCAATGCCGAGATTGACCACGCCGAAAGCGAACAGAAAGCCCATGTCGCTGGCCGAGACCGTGAAGGTCGACGCCTGCGAGGCGGCAAAGCCGGCAGCCAGGATCGTGCCGAGGCAGGTCGCCGGCGTCATCCTCACGCTGGCGAACCGCCTTGTGATGACGGTGGCGATCGAGAACATGAACGCGATCAGCAGCGCCAGCCCGTCGCCTATGGGCGAGACGGCGCCATCGAGCGATTCCGACACCATGATGGCAACGCCGGCGATGACGGCGGCGATCGCCACCCAGGTCATGACAGTCACTTTCTCGCGAAACAACGCCCATGCCAACAGGGCCGCCAGAAGCGGCACGCCGGCCTGCATCAAGAGGATATTGGCGACGGTGGTGTAGGCGAGCGCGACGACGAAGGCGGTCGATGCGATGGCGAAGCAGAACCCGACGGCAAGGCCAGGCAGGCCCATGTCGCGAAACGATCGCAGCATGCCGCGCCAGCCGTCACGCCAGGCCATGAATGAAAGCAGGAAGGCGGCGGCCCAGACGGAGCGCCAGAAGATAACCGTCCAGCTGTCACCGACGGTGATGAAGCGGGCGATGGTGCCGCCGAAACTCCACATCAGCGCCGACAGGAAGACCAAAAGCATGCCGACGCGTTCCTCGCGCGGCGAGGCTGTCGACGTAACAAGGCCGGGCGATGATGCTGCGTCTGTCATGGGCGCGACTGTCGAGCTTTTGTGGACGGGACGATGCGCAAGGGACGACAAAAAACTGCTCTGTTCGCGTAACGCAAAGACTTGAGCAGCGGGTGATCCAGACACCGGCGACGATTGTGGCACCTTTTGCTGCCGCGTTACTGGAAGTCGAAGGCGCTCAGGCCCGTCACCATCTCGTCGAGGCCGAGCGGGCGTGTCACCGGCGGTTCGGCGCGCGCCAAGCAGCCGACGCGCTCGCAAAGCCGGCAAGCGGGTCCAACCTGCGTTGCCGCGACGGTGCCTTGTCCCGACTTTCCTGCAGCCGCCGCGCCGGGCAGGGCCGCGCCGTAGACAATGTCGTCGCGAAAGCCGATGTCGCAACCGAGCAGCAACGCGGTGCGGCGCGGACGCTCCGAGAACGCGCCTTGCGGCCCTTCCAGCGTGCGGGCGATACACAGGAACTCGGCGCCGTCGGGCATTTCCACCGCTTCGACGAAGATCTGGCCGGGCTGAGTGAAGGCGGCATGCACGGGCAGCTTGGGACAGCCGCCGCCGAAGCGGCTGTGCGGAAAGCCCTGGCTGCCGGCCCTGCGAAAGCGGTTCCCGGCATTGTCGACCTCCAGCATGAAGAAGGGCACGCCGAGTGCGCCCTGCCGCTGCAGCATGGTCAGCCGGTTAGCCGCCTGCTCGAAGGAGACGCCGAAGCGCGAGCGCAGGACGTCGATGTCGTAGCGGGCGCGAACGGCAGCCGCATGAAAAGCCTGATAAGGCATCATCAGCGCATGCGCGGCATAGCGGCCGAGCTCGAAGCGGGCGAGGCGGCGGGCCTCGTCGGTGCTCAGCTTGAGCGCCTGGATCTGACCGGCGACCGCAACCGTCATGCGGATCAGGCAGGCCTCCATCGCCACCTCGCGCAACTGGTCGAACGGCGACAGCCGCTCCGACAGGAACAGGCGCTGCGAATGGCGATCGTAGCGGCGGCGCCAGTTCGGCATGGTGGCGACCGGCAGCACCTTCACGACGATGCCGTATTCGCGCCTCAGCCAGGCCTTCAGCGCACCGAACAAATCGTCGCCGGGATCGAGCACAGAAGTGAACGCCTCGGCCTCTTCCTCGAGTGCTGTAAAATGGTTCGACCGCCGCTCGAAGGTCTCATGCACCTCGTCGATCGGCAGGCGGGCGCCGGAAAGCGCCGTCGCCCGCCCGTCGCGCGCCAGGAGTTCGTTGAGGTCGGACAGCCGCTCGGCCTGCTCGCGATAGGCGCGGAACAGTTTTATCACCGCGGCGGAAGCATTAGGCGCCGCCTCGGCAAGCTCGATCAGCTCCTGGTCTCCCGGCAATTCGCCGACCAGCAGCGGATCGGTGAAAACCTCCTTCAAGGCCGCGACCGACCCCCTTGCCTCGCCTTGCAGCTCGTGCGGGTCGACCTTGTAGACGGACGCCAGCTTGAGGATCAGCTGCACCGTCAGCGGCCGCTGGTTGCGTTCGATCAGGTTGAGATAGGACGGCGAGATGCCGAGCCCCTCGGCCATCGCCGTCTGGGTCAGGCCCTTGGCGTTGCGGATGCGGCGGATGCGCGGTCCGGCGAAAATCTTCTGCTCAGCCATCGACTGCCCTTGACAGGAATTTACACGACATCCGCGGCAATCTCATTGCCGCGCCTTTTACAATCATGACAAATTTACAGCAGCCCGCTGTCAAACACAACACAGGTTTTCCCTTATATCCTGGCATATTTGTTGATTTACCTGGCCCATTCCGCGCCGCAATGTAAATTCAGTCACATTCCAACGGGCCAAATGATTGGCCACCGGACATAGCGCAGCAATTCTTCGGAGTGACCCATGACTGATTTTTACAATCTCGTTCCCTCGGCGCCGGAAGGTCGCTTCGACGGCATCGAACGTCCCTATTCACCGGAGGATGTGAAGCGGCTGCGCGGTTCGGTGCAGATACGCCAGAGCCTGGCCGAAATGGGTGCCAACCGGCTGTGGAAGCTGATCCACGAAGAAGATTTCGTCAACGCGCTCGGCGCCATGTCCGGCAACCAGGCGATGCAGCAGGTGCGTGCCGGGCTGAAGGCGATCTACCTGTCGGGCTGGCAGGTCGCTGCCGACGCCAACACTGCGTCTGCAATGTATCCTGACCAGTCGCTTTATCCGGCCAATGCCGCGCCCGAACTCGTCAAGCGCATCAACCGCACGCTGCAGCGTGCCGACCAGATCGAGACCTCCGAGGGCAACGGGCTYTCGGTCGACACCTGGTTCGCGCCAATCGTCGCCGAYGCCGAGGCCGGCTTCGGCKGRCCGCTCAACGCCTTCGAGATCATGAAGGCGTTCATCGAGGCGGGTGCCGCCGGCGTCCATTATGAGGACCAGCTGGCATCGGAAAAGAAGTGCGGCCATCTCGGCGGCAAGGTGCTGATCCCGACCGCCGCGCACATCCGCAACCTCAACGCGGCGCGGCTGGCAGCCGATGTGATGGGCACGTCGACGCTGGTCGTGGCGCGCACCGATGCCGAAGCCGCGAAGCTTCTGACATCCGATATCGACGAGCGCGACCAGCCCTTCGTCGACTACGCTGCCGGGCGCACGGTGGAAGGCTTCTACCAGGTCAGGAACGGCATCGAGCCTTGCATCGCGCGGGCCGTCGCCTATGCGCCTTACGCGGATCTGATCTGGTGCGAGACCTCGAAGCCCGATCTGGCACAGGCCAGGAAGTTCGCCGAGGGTGTGCGCAAGCACCATCCGGGCAAGCTGCTCGCCTATAATTGCTCGCCCTCGTTCAACTGGAAGAAGAATCTCGACGACGCGACGATCGCCAAATTCCAGAGGGAACTCGGCGCCATGGGCTACAAGTTCCAGTTCATCACGCTCGCCGGCTTCCACCAGCTCAACTACGGCATGTTCGAACTGGCGCGCGGCTACAAGGCACGGCAGATGGCGGCCTATTCCGAGTTGCAGGAAGCGGAGTTCGCCGCGGAGGCCAATGGCTACACCGCGACCAAGCACCAGCGCGAGGTCGGTACCGGCTATTTCGACGCCGTGTCGATGGCGATCACCGGCGGCAAGTCGTCGACCACCGCCATGCATGAATCGACCGAGCACGCACAGTTCAAGCCGGCAGCCGAATAGCGGATCAGAAAACACCGAGGAAACGCCCAACAGGGCATCAGACACAGGAGAAGACCAATGGCATCGATAAGCCGTGTCAAGGAACGGGCAGAAGAACAATCGACGACGATGAGCGTCGACCAGCAGGCGACGATCCGCATGCTGGCCAATGATCTGCACAGACTGAACCAGTCGGTGATGAAGGCGGTCGAGGCGGGCGTCTCGGTGGAACTCGTGCGCTCGGCCAGGCACCATGGCGGCGACGGCAATTGGGGCGATCTGCTGATCCCGGTGATCGTCACGCAGCAGAGCCATGGCTGACCGGAAAGCGCTACAACCGACCCTTCACCTGCGCAGCCTATGCGCAGGTGAAT
>NZ_JBFUGJ010000283.1:0-7786 GCF_056402975.1 Mesorhizobium sp. P3_A9
AACTTACGCCACGCACCTTGGGCAGGCGTGTCAGGTTCCGAACGCGCAGGACGATCTCATGGGTCTGCGGCGCATATTCAGGCCTACCGTCGTTACCGACATGGGCAGAGCCGACGATCGCCTCGACCAACGCCTTCCTGGTCAATCCAGCACGGGTGAATTCGGCGACGGAATTGCCGTCGCGCAATACCGACACCCGATCGCAGAGTTTCAGAATCTCATCCAGGCGGTGCGAGACGTAAAGCACGGCCACACCGGATGCCGAGAGGTCCTTGATGATAGCGAAGAGCTTCTCGCTCTCGTCGGCCGAGAGCGAGGCGGTCGGCTCGTCCATCACGATAAGTCGCGATTTGCGAACCAGCGCTCGGCAGATGTTGATCAACCAATTCTCGGCGGTCGACAACCCTTTCACATTTGCGTTGAGGGAGGCCGTAATGCCGACGCGTCTCGCGATGGGCTCGACATTGCGGGCGATCGCCGCCCAATCGGTCAAGCCGAAGCGCGAGCGTTTCGGCACGCCGAGCATGATGTTCTGGAGGACAGTCATTCCCGGAACGAACGCCAGTTCCTGGTGAATAAAGCTCATGCCGAATGCCGTCGCGCGGTGCGCCGTCTCGATGCCGACGGCTTGTCCGTCGACCTCGATCGACCCCTGATCCGGATGGTTGAGGCCGGCGAGAATCCTGATCATCGTCGACTTGCCCGCCCCATTGGCGCCGACCAGCCCGTGAACCTCCCCCGCGATAATGTCGAGGGAAGCATTTCGCAATGCCTTGGCGCCACCGAAGGCCTTGCTGATGTTGCGTACGACAAGAAATGGAGGCGCCACGGGCGCCCCCATCTCGATTGCCGCATCTCCTGTTACCCTATCGGTCAAAAGCTGGCTGCGCCTACTGGATCGCGTCAGGATGCTTGGTCAGAAAATTCGCCACTGTATCCTTGGTCACCAGCACCGCCGGCACTTCGGCGGCTTTCGGCGTCCAGCTCTTCCCGGCGGCGGTGATCTCTTCAACCATTTTTGCCATATTGTAGCCTTCGGTGTAGCTGTCTTGCCATGCCGTTGCGGTCATGAAGCCATTTTTGATATTCTCGAGAGCCTGGGCATTTCCGTTGATGCCATACACCATCACATCGGTGCGGTTCTGAGCACGCAGTGAGCCGATCGCGCCGATCGCAGGATCATCCCAGCAGCCCCAGATAGCTAGGTTTTCAGCGCCTGCCGGATGCGAGGCGAGCCATGCATTGGCGTACTGCGCGCCATCTTCAAAGTAGCCGGGAATGCGCACTTCGTTTTTGGTCACCTTGATGTCGGGATATTTGGCGACCATTTCATCCATGACCTGCTCGCGGTTTCGGCAAACTTCACCCGTGTGATACGTGAGGGCAAGGATGGAGCCCTTGCCGTTCATGTTTTTGAGCATCAGGTCCACGACCGGGATGGCCATCGGGCCGCCCGAGCCGTTGGTGGCGGCAACGGTGCCGCCCAGCCCGCCCCCCCAAGTGACTACGGGAATGCTCGCGGAACCAGCCGCGGCTAGCCCGGCGCCGATCGAAGAGAACGGGAACACCATGTCAACGATGGCATGCGCGCCCAGCTGCGCAAAGTTCTGGATGGCAGCGTTGGCTTGGTCTGCATTGCCCGCCGCGTCGACCACGGTAACTTTCCAACCGAGTTCGTCGGCCGCTTTGGTCGCGCCCTGGATATAGCGGACATTGTTTGCTTCCGTGGCGCTGATCGACACTATGCCGAGCAGCGGCTTGTCGGCCGCGCTGGCGTGCGCGCCGGACAATGCTAGGGCCACTGCGAAAACGCCGAACGTCAGGTTTTTCATTGTTCTCTCTCCCATGTGAGGTTGGACGCGCATCTTCAGATTCAAAGCTGATAACCGCCTAACCGTTTCGGTAGATTTTCCCATCTTGGGCGGCTTCGCAAGAAAATTCGTGCAAACGAGCACGAAATAGGCGAGAGATTGGCGCCAAGATACAGCTAAACGATTAGCTAAGAGAGCAGATGGCCACCATAAAAGACGTCGCAAGAGCTGCCGGTGTGTCGACGGCGACGGTGTCCGCGGTCGTCAACGACACTGCCTATGTGAGTCCGGATTTGCGGGGTCGTGTGCTTGCCGCGGTTCGCGACCTTCGCTACGCGCCCTCGTTGGTCGCGCGGAATCTACGCAGCGGGCGCAGCCAGCTGATCGCGCTTGCCGTGGCGGATCTGGCAAACCCGTTTTACGCCCGCATCGTCACGGCAGCCGAGGCGGCGGTCGCCGCCTGGGGCTACTCTCTCGTGCTGTTCAACAGCGATGAGAAGCCCGATATTGAAAAACGCATTCTTTCGCGCATTCGAACCCTAGGGTGCGATGGGTCGGTCCTCGTTCCGGTAGGTCCCGAAAGCCAATACCAACGAAGGGATTTCGAGGGCGGCGTGCCGGTGGTCCTGCTTGGCCGTTCGATCGGAGATGCCGGTGTTGACACCGTCACGATCGACAATGTGTCGGCCGGCAAGCAGGCAACCAACTACCTCCTGGACCTTGGCCACCGCGAAATCGGATCCATCACCGGGCCAACGCAATTGACGACCGGCAGCGGCAGGCTGCAAGGCATGCTTGAGGCAATGGCCGCGCGCGGCCTCGCTCCGAAAACCGGGCATGTCCGTTCCGGCGAGTTCCGTGAAGACACCGCCTATTCAGTCGCGCGAGACCTGCTTGGACAGTTGGCCCGGCCCACGGCGCTTTACGTCGCCAATGGCGTCATGGCAATTGGAGTCATGCGCGCTGTCGCCGATCTTGGCCTGCGCTGTCCCGAGGATATCTCGATCGCGTCGACCGATACAGTCGCTGGAGCAGGCGGGTTGAAGCCGCGGCTTACCCGTACAGAGCATCCCGTTGCCGACATGACAAACGAAGCGCTGCGCATGCTAGTCGATCGCATCGAAGATAAGGTCACCTTGCCGGCGCGGAACGTCGTCTTCCAGCCCGCGCTCGTGGTCGGTGAAAGTTGCGCCCCAGTTAGATAGAATGTCGAGCTGCGAACGAGGGGTACTTCGATGAGAGACCCTCCACCTTTCGTCGTCGAGGTCATGACGAGCCTGGAGTGAGTGCGGCGAGGACAGCCGGTCGGGTTCACCTACCTCCCCATTTCGCGACAAAACAGCGCCCAGCCGCACCGCGTCGCCTTTTGTCCGGGCCGTTGCGCCACGAGGCAGCAGTAAATGTGATACCTATTGTGATACAAATAAATCTTGGCGGTCGAAAAAATATAATAAAAGCAATATCTTGAATCGCGTATTGATCCCAGCCAACGGTACCATCGGATTTGCTGACAATTTCAAGGTTCTGGCCGTCGAACTCGCTTCATTTTACTCATTTGTGTTACGGGTTTCAGCCTGTTCGTCAATTTTCGCCGTCTCATCGATGGCGCCTGTCACTCGTAGCTCAAGCCTCTCGGTCTCGAAAGACCTGCAACGATACGTGCGGTAATCGGCGGCAACGACGTGCAATTAGGCGGGTTCTGAACTCTGTATGGCGAGGACACGTATGAAGACGACTATTTGGGCTCGTCCAGATCGTCGTCCATCAAGATACGTGCCGCAGCCCCGTCCAGATCCTCGTACTGCCCGTTTCGCAATGTCCACATGAATGCTGCCAGGCCCAGCAGGCCGAGCAGGATTGCGACAGGCACAAGGAAAGCCAGATAGCTCATGTCGCCGCCTTCAAAGTCTGGGCGGAAAGCCGGCCTGACGCCCTGCGTTCGAAAGGCGCGCGGTAACCCAGACGCATGGCATTGGCCACCACCAAGACGGACGAGAGCGACATTGCGACAGCCGCAACGAGCGGCGTGACATAGCCGCACACGGCAAAAGGCACCGCAATGGCGTTGTAGCCCACTGCCAAGGCAAAATTCTGCCGGATCAGCTTTCCGGCATTGCGCGAAATCTCGTAGGTGTCGGCGACGCTCGCAAGGCTTTCCTTCAGGAACACGAAGTCGGCTGCGTTGCGGCCGACATCGGCCGCCGTCGCCGGAGCCATGGAGACGTGCGCGGCCGCGAGGGCTGGCGCGTCGTTCAGGCCGTCTCCCACCATCAACACCTTGGAGTGGGCAGCGGTGAGAGCCGCGATCCGCTCAACTTTGTCGGATGGAAGCATTTCCGCTGTGAAATCATCGATGCCGAGCTTCGAAGCCAGATYGGCCACGGCAGATCTGCGGTCACCGGACAGGATGCCAACATTGAGGCCCTGCCGGCGCAATCGATCGATCGTCGATCTCGCGCCGCTTCGCATGGTGTCTTCAAATACCAGCCGCGCCAGTTGCTGCCCATTCTGGACCAGTAGCGACACCGAAAACCAACCGTCCACGTCTTCCGGCATTTTGCGGCCCAGCGCCCAGTCGGGCCGACCCAGGCGATAGATGGTGGTTCGCATCCTGGCTTCGAGGCCGCGGCCGGGATATTCGGTGAGGTTCTTCATCGGGCTCGCTTCAACCGAGCCCTGCGATGCGGCAGCCAGAATTGCGACGGACATCGGATGCCTCGAGCCCGATGCCATTTTGGCGGCAAGCGCCAGCGCACTGGGGTCAGCATCAGCCCTGTTGACGAGATGGGGCCGGCCGAGCGTCAGCGTGCCGGTCTTGTCGAACAGCACAGTGTCGACTTCGGCAAGACGCTCGAGAGCAGAGCCATCCCGGACCATCACGCCTTTTTCGAAAAGCCGGCGGGCGGCGACGACCTGTACGATCGGGACGGCAAGACCGAGCGCGCAAGGGCAGGTTATGATCAGCACGGCGATGGCGATCGAAACCGATGCGTGCCAGTCCCTGGTGATCAGCAGCCAGCCCAGGAAGGACAGCAAGGCGATGGCATGCACGACGGGCGAATAGAGCGCCGAGGCACGATCCGCCAGCCTGCGATAGCGCGCCCTCCCGCCCTCGGCGGCTTCCATCATTCTGACCATTTCCGCCAGAAATGAATCCTTTGCCTCGGCTGCGGCCCGCATCGTCAGCGGTCCCGTCAGATTGAGCAGCCCGGCCTGGACCAAGGTCCCCGGAATGGCGGGCCTGGGTGCGGTCTCTCCGGTGACGACCGAACAATCTAGCTCCGAAGCGCCTTCCGTGACGATCCCGTCGACAGGGACCCTGTCGCCGGCGGCAATGAGGATCGAGGTTCCCGGCCTGATCTCGGCAATCGGCACATAGCGCCGGCCGTCGGCATCGACCACGATCGCGCCCCTCGGCGCGAGGCTCGCAAGCCCGGCCACGGCCGAGCGCGCCTTTTCCCGCATAACATGGTCGAGCGTGCGGCCAATGAGCAGAAAGAACAGAAGCGATGTCGCGGCGTCGAAATAGGCATGTGGTCCACCGTGAATGGTGTCGTAGAGGCTGAGCCCGAACGCCATCAACACGCCGATGGAAATCGGCACATCCATGTTTGTCCGGCCATTGCGCAGGGCAGCCCATGCGGAGAAAAAGAATATCCGCCCGGAATAGACGATTGCCGGCAAGGCGAGCCCTGCGGAAATCCAGTGGAACGCCTGACGGGTTCCGCCTTCGGCTCCGGACCAGACCGAAACCGACAGCAGCATGATGTTCATGGCGCAGAAACCGGCGACAGCGAGCGCCTTGATGAGCCGGGAATATTCGGGACTGCGCTGGTCGGTTTGCGCTGTGAAGACATGTGACGCGTAGCCCGCCGCTTTTAGTGCGCCAATGAGATCGGGGGCCTCATCGGCAATCGGTCGCCATTTCACGATGGTCCGTTTCATCGAAAGGTTGGCCCGGGCATACTCAACGCCGGGCAAGGCCGACAAAGTGCGTTCGACCGTGGCCATGCAGGATGCGCAATGAATTTCGGGTACCGACAGATCGGCCTGGTAAAGGCCGCCACCGAGGTCGCAACTTACAAGGACAAGTTCTTCGCGTGGACTGGAAAGCCGGCCCCCCGGGCCGATCTCCAGGGCAGCCTCAGCCCCAGGCGCGCAGCAGCTCATGAGCGCTACTCCTTCGACCCCGGCTCAAGCAAAATCGTCCTGTAGGCGTGCCACGTGGCATGGCCGAGCAGGGGAAAGGTGACGATCAATCCGACCAGCCCGGTTCCTAGACCAACAAGGGTTAGCAGCAGCACGATTGCACCCCAGGTGATCATCACCGGGCGGTTGTTCCAGACAAGCGAAATGCTTGTGCCCATCGCGGTAAACGCATCCGTTCGCCGGTCGAGCAGCATGGGAACCGAAAAGGCGCTGATGGCGAAGGAGAATGCGGCGAACACGCCGCCAACCACCGTGCCGGTGGCCAACATTGCCCAGCCGATGGTGGTGGTGAAAAGCATCGGCGCAAGATGGTCGAGACCAAGAAATGGCCGCCAGCCGAAGAATAGGGCGTAAATGATGACCGCGGCACGCATCCACAGCAGCGCCAGGCCGAGCATGATGAAACCGACGAAGAGAATCTGGCCGCCGGAGGCCGGCCGCACGAATATCATCCTGGCAAGCGAGATGGCTCTGCCCTGTTCCAACGACCGACTTTTTTCATAGAGGCCGACCGCTATCAGCGGGCCGACCACCATGAAGGCGGCGGTTGCGGGAAACAGGATGTAGTCGAGCCGAAACAGGAAAAGGCCGCCGACGATCAGCGCGGACACGGCAAAGACCGCCAGTCCATAGGCGAGACTTGGGGCCGGCGTCGCCATCAGGTCGCGCCAGCCGGCGCGCAGCCAGCCGAACGCTGCACTGGCCGGCAGACCGCGGTTGCGCGATGCGATGCGGACGAATTCTTCGTCGGTGGCCAAATGGAGATCACTCATTCCCATGATCCTTCCTGTCGTTTCGCTGGGTCGCGCATCTCAAGCGTCAGCACGACGAGCTGGCCGCAGCGTAGCTGTTCTTCGCGGGATCGCCGGGGTCCTTCAGATGCGGCACGCAGTCGGCTTGCGACGCGAAGGACACGTAGACCAGATGGGCATTGGCGGCGGCGACCAGCGCCAGTCCCGCCGTGACCAGGATGAGCGCGACAGTGCGCGATCGCGATCGCGGCCTCGACGGCAGGGCGGGGTCCAGGCTCACTGGGGGGCCTTCCTGAGGGAGAGCACATAGAGGGCAAGTATCTTGCGCTGCGTCGCGGAGATACGCTGTTCCCAACTAGGCATGGTGCCTTGCCGGCCGCCATAGACTGTCTCGTTGACGGACTGGAGGTCGCCACCATAGATCCAGTTGCTGTCGGTCAGGTCAGGCGCACCGAGGTCGTGCTTGCCCTTGGYATCGTCGCCGTGACAGGCGACGCAGTTCTGTTTGAACACGTCCTGTCCGGCAGCAATGCTTTGCGGATCGGCATCGAGGCCGTCGGTGGTGCCGCCGAGAGAACGCACATAGGCGACGACGTCAGCCAGTTGCTTGCTCTCGATCACCCCATCGCGGCCAAAGGCCAACATCTGCGAGGTTCGCGTATCGGGATGGGTAGAGTTGATGCCGACCCGCAGCGTTTCAAGGATTGTCTCGGGATCACCGCCCCAGAGCCAGATGCCGGCGGTGAGGTTGGGAAATCCCGGACCGCCCGTCGCCTTGGTGCCATGGCAAGCCGCGCAATTGTCGCCAAACAGCGTGTGGCCGGCCTCGCCGACGATCTTCATCATCGAAGGATCGGCCTGAATTGCGGCAAAATCCATTTGATCGATCTTTTGCGTCCAGGTTGAACGCTCCAGCGTCGCGTCCTTTACCAGGCGGTCGACGCTGGTTTTCTGGTCGATACCAAGCAGGCCCTTGGTGTAGGTCCGGCCCAATGGCCAGGCCGGCATGAGGAC
>NZ_JBFUGJ010000284.1:0-7776 GCF_056402975.1 Mesorhizobium sp. P3_A9
CGAGCAAATCGTCGAAGATCGCGGCGAGRTACTGGTTCTCCGACGCCTGYGCCAGCATMARRCTGACCAGCCKGTTGCTGACGACGAAATCATCGGCCTTGGTCACCGCCGCAAGCTCGCGGTTGCGCACGTCGATCATCTCGCTGACGATGGAGATGTGCAGGCCGGCATCATCGGCGATCTTGCGCAGATGCAGCAGCGTCACCAGCGTGCGCGTATCGGCCGGCTGCGCTGCCATGGTTTCGCTGTAGCCGAGGACGAGCACATGGTCGTAGGAAGGCACGTCCAGGCTTACCAGTGCTGCGCTGCTCGACGTGTCGGTGATGCGGCAGGTAACCGACAGATTGTTGCCGGCAACCGGCAGTCCGGCAACTTCCTGCTCGAGGCCTGGCGTATCGGCGGCGATGGTCAGGATCGAACCAGGCGCGACATAGCGCGACAGTTCATAGGTGATGATCGGGCCGCGCCGGTTCCAACCGAGGATCAGCGTGCGCTCCGGCTTCGCCTCGACGGACCGTGGCCCACGGATCGCCGCCGCATCGATCTTGATCCCGGTGCTTCCCAGCTTAATGGCCGCATCGTCCTCGGCGATGATGATGGCGCGCATGTCCTTGGCGATCACCAGGTCCGACGGCGGGTTGAGATTGACGCGTCCTTTTTGGTCGCAAAGCCCGATCAGCGCGCAATGCTCATACGCCATCACCGCCTCGCCGAAGGTCTTGCCGGTGAGATCAGGCTGCTCGGTCGTGTAGATTTCGCAGCCGTCGAAATCGAGCAGCTCCGAATAGACACCGCTGAGACCCGACTGCCGGCTTGAATGCACGACGATGCGCGAGATCAGCTGGTCGGCCAGCACGAGCTGCACCTCGGCCCCGCCGACGACGCGGGCGACCTCGGCATTCTTGCCGTCGCGGATCTCGGCGGCGATGTTGTAGGGGTCGGTGCGCCGGTTCGGATCGTTGACCAGCGCCAGCACCGTCTTGATGACCTGCGAATCCGGATCGTCACCGTCCGGCGACAGAACGATGACCGACCGCGAGGTCTGCGGGTTGACGATGGCGAGATCATAGAGATCGGTCGGGTCGCCGCTGCGGCAGATGATGCGCGTGTTGCCCAGTTTGCCGACCTTGGCCGCGATCTCGTCCTCCATCKCGACCTTGTCCATATTSGCCATGACGACGATGCGCGGAYGGCGGCGGCTGGCATTGGCGATGACGAGTTCGGAGATGACGTCGAAGATCGACGGCGACCAGTTGAGGATGATGGTGTGATCGGCCTCCAGCACCCGCGAACGGCCCTTGCGCAATTCATCGAGCTTGCCGTCGACGCCGGCGCTGAGCACGCCGATGAGAGCCGACACGACGAAGATGCCGGCAAGCGTGACGACCAGCATGACGAGGCGGAAGGCCCAGCCGGTGTCGCCGCCCATCGTGCCGGAATCGAGCGTGCGCATCAGCGATTCCCAGAACGCTTCGAAAAAGTTCAGCGGCTCGCCGCCCTCCGGCGCGATGCGGGTCACCGCAAGGAAAGCCGCGGCGGCGATGATGATCAGCAGGGAAACGACCGCGAGCCAGCCGATCAGCGCGATCGGGCCGGCGGCCATGCTCTTGTCAAACCCGTAGCGCAGCCGGGTTCCCAGCGAGTCTCGTTTCTTCATGTCGCCGGTGCCCCCGCACTATCCCCAAGGTCGATGCGCCAACGCAACGCCGAAGCCGCTCTCTTAACGCAATTCCAGGAAAAGTGTGAACGGTTTTCCGTCCGGAATTGCGTCAAAACAAAGAGTTAGAGCGGTTCGCCGTTTCCGTGAAACGGTGAGCCGTTCTAGCCTGTGTTTGGATGAAGGGGAATCGCTATTCGCGTGTTCACGGCTAAGGGATCCGCAGCGATGGCGAACCGCGCGAGGCGGCAGCCATTTCGCATGGCCGCTACCAGACCATCGGGATCAGGCGGTAGCGAACCTCAGTTGCATAGTCGTCATATCCGCGCAGGCCGGTGCGAAGCGTTTTCTCTTCGATGAAGGTGCGGATGGCCAGGAGAACGACGAACACGAGCACCAATACCAGTCCCCACCAGGAGCCGAGCAGAAGCGCCGTGCCGGCGAAGAAGAGGATGGCGCCGGCATACATCGGATGGCGCACGTAGCTGTAGGGGCCAGTGGTGATCACGCGCTGCCCGCGCTCGTCCTGGATCTTCACCACCGGTGCCGCGAAACTGTTCTCCAGCATGGTCAGGTAGCAGATCCAGATTCCGACCAGCAGGACCAGCGCGCCGACCACCTGTGCCCAGACGGGAACCACCGACCAGCCGAAACGGACGTCCAGCCCCATGAAGACCTGCCAGCCGAAGATGGCGATGAGAAGTATCGACAGCAGGACCTTGTCGGCAGGGGTCTGCTTCTTCTGGATGGGAGAACCCAGTCGCTCATTCATCAGGCCGGGATCGCGCCGCGCCAGTGCCATCCCCAAGGTGAGACTAAGCCCCACCATCCCCACCAGATAGATCCAGGCCCCCGGCCAGTGCAGCGTGCCGGCCGACAGAAAGAGCAAGGCGCCCTTGACGCCGAACCAGATGACTGTCTGAAGAACCATTTTCGCGATCATGATCGACCTTCCACGGTATGCCCCCGCGGCATTGGCTGAAACAGACCAACGGTCTATCATACCGACCAGTGGTCTGGAATTCAAGCGAACGATCCGATATCCCGTGCTGGACGGGAACGGCCATCGCGTGCAGAAGGTTCGTCATGCCCCGTRTCATCAAGCATCCAGAGATCAGACGAGAAGATATCCTGGACCATGCCCAGGCCCTGTTCCTGACGCAGGGCTACGACAGAGCGAGCCTCAACGACGTGATTGCGTCCGCCGGCATCTCGAAGGGCGCCTTCTATCACTACTTCGCCTCCAAGGAGGCACTGCTCGAAGCATTGGCAGACCGCTTCGCGAGACAGGCATTGGCTGGTGTCCAGGGCATACTCGACGATCGCGGCCTCGACCCGCTTGGCCGCCTGAATGGCCTGCTCAGCCRGTCTCGGCAGGCCAAGATCGAGACCGCGGCGGAGGCCTGGGCTCTTTTCGAGACGATGTTCCGGCCCGAAAACCTGGTGCTTTTCCATCGAATCAACCTGGCGGCCAGCGCGTCGTTTTCACCCCTGCTGGTCAGGATCATCCGCCAAGGTGTCGAAGACGGCACCTTCAGGACCTTCGACCCGGAAGGTGTCGCCGACATCGTCATGCAGTTCGGCTTGGCCACGCATGACGTCGTCGCCAAGGCGATTACCGGCGGCAGCGACGCCGATATGGAGGTCGCGATCGAAGTGCTGGAAAAACGCGTCAGGCTCTACGAGATCGCTCTCGACCGCATACTCGGCCTTCCCGATGGAAGCATCCGGATCGGCGAGCCCGGCTATATCAGGACCGTCATGACGGCCCGGCGGCAAACGAGTGCAGACAAGACGCGGTGATTTGCCAGGTCTGAAGCCTACTCCTYGCCCCAGCGGGGCCGGCGCATCGAAAAGACCTCACTGACACTGGCATAGTCCATATAGCCGAGACGAGCGACATTGCCGGCCTTGGTGATGTCGAACAGGCCGTCTTTCAGAAAGGCATCGTCGATGTGCACGCCGACCACTTCGCCGGCGACGACGACGGCGCTTGTCGGCGTACCGTCCAGCGCCTTTGGGCGAAACACCTCCGTCACCCGGCATTCCAGCGCGGCAGGCGCTGCCGCCACGCGCGGCGGCCTAACGAGACGCGAAGGCGCCATGGCGAGATCGGCATAGACGAATTCGTTGACGCCGCGCGGCGCATTGACAGAGGTGTAATTCATCTTCTCCGCAAGATCGCGGCCGACCAGATTGGCAACGAACTCGCCGGTCTCCTGGGCGAAGGATGCGCTGTCCTTCTCGCCCTCCGAGGAGAACCAGACGATGAACGGCCGCGTCGAAACGGCGTTGAAGAAAGAGTATGGCGCGAGATTGATCTCGCCAGCCTTGTTCAGCGTCGATATCCAGCCGATCGGGCGCGGCGCCACGATCGCCTTCGATGGATCATGCGGCAGCCCGTGCCCCTTGGACGGCTCGTAAAACATTTTTAGCCCGCCCAGGGTCCTGCGTAATCGGCATAGAGCTTTGTCGGATCAGGCCGTGGCCGCTCCGGCGCCGGGCCGGCATAAGAGCCGATGTGGATGAACCCGACGACTCGCTCCTGCGGCGCCAGTCCGAGGATCGCCCGGCCCTCCGGCACGTCGGAATACCAGTTGCTGATCATGTTTGTGCCATAGCCCAGCGCATTGGCTGATATCATCAGGTTCATCGCCGCCATGCCGCCGGACAGGAACATCTCCCATTGCGGTATCTTGGGATTCTCTTTCGGCACCGACACCACGCCGATCACCAGCGGCGCACGCGAAAAGCGCGCCAGTTCCTGGTTGCGGCGGCCCTCGGGCAGCGGCCCTTCCCGCTGTTCGGCAAGCTGCGCCAGCTTCCTGCCGATCTCGATGCGGACATCGCCGCGATAGAGGATGAAGCGCCAGGGCTCCAACCGGCCGTGGTCGGGCACGCGCGTGGCGGCGGCGATCATGGTTGCAATATCGGCGTCGCTCGGCGCCGGCTCCTTGAGTTCCGGAATCGGCGCTGAATTTCGGGTCAGCAGGAAGTCGATGATCGGCGACGCCATGGGCGCAAGTCTCCTAAAACACTCTGTTTTGAGCTGAAGCGCACCATCGGGAATTCGGGCGGCTCGGGCAAAGGCGCGCAAGCGCCGGGCTGAAGAGTCTTCGATTGGACTCTTAAGCCTTGAAATTGCCACCGCCATGGGCTTCAACGCAAGGCATGTTTGAGGGGCGACTGCGTCTTTTCCTGGTCTGGCTCTGCGCCGCACTGTTCCTGCTGCCGGTCTCCTTGGCTGCTGCGCAGGAAAAGGACGGCGTTAGCGACCTGAAACTTCCGGGAATTTCGAGCTATGCGACGCCGAAGAGCGAAACCCCGCTGGCGCTTGGCGGCGGTGGCTCCATCACTTTGTCGGCCCAGCTGACCGACAAAGGCACAGACATCAGCCGCGGCCTCGTCTGGCGTGTGTTCAAGCCGGAAGCCGTCAACGGCAAATTGCCGATGGTCGCCTCCGCGCATGGCGGCAGCGCCGTTTTCCAGCTCGAACCCGGCAGCTATCTGGTCCACGCGTCCTACGGCCGCGCCGGTGCCACCAAGCGCATCACTGTCGGCAAGGAAGCCAAGCGGGAAAGCCTCGTGCTCGATGCCGGCGGTTTGAAGCTTGACGCGGTTCTGTCCGGCGGCGTGCGCATTCCGCCGAAAAAACTGCGCTTCTCGATCTATGAGGGCACCGCAGAGGCCAATGGCGACCGCGCTCTGATCATTCCCGATGTCGAGCCCAACAGCGTCGTGCGGCTCAATGCCGGCATCTACCATGTCGTCTCGACCTACGGCGCGGTCAATGCGGTCATCCGCTCCGACATCCGCGTCGAGGCCGGCAAGCTGACCGAAGCCACCGTCGAGCACCACGCCGCCGAGATCACGATGAAACTGGTGCGCGAGACCGGCGGCGAGGCCATCGCCGACACGTCCTGGTCGCTGCTCAATGAATCCGGCGATCCGATCAAGGAGACTGTCGGCGCCTTTGCCTCGATGGTGCTKGCCGARGGCGACTACACCATCATCGCCAAGAACCGCGACCGCATCTACCAGAAGGATTTYRCCGTYGTSGCCGGRCAGAAYCAGGAAATCGAGGTTCTGGCCACTGAAGCCGCGGCGATGGACCCTGAAGAAGGCGCCGACTAGCCTTCAGGCTGCCAGCTTTGTCCGTGCCGGCAGGAAGGGTATCCGGCGGCGCGGCACCTGCGGCGCCAGATCAAACACACCGCGGTAAAGCCGGTCGAGCAATATCTTGCGGTCGCGCAGCGGCTCCAGTTCGCCCCAGCTCAGCACATCGCCGACGCGCACGTCGATCGCCTTGCCGGACAGCCGCGCGAATTCGTGGATGAGCATCGAAAGCCGCAGTGTCAGCGACGCCTTGCCGACGAACTTGGCCACGCGGCCATCGCGCTCGGCCATGTTCATCGGCCCGCTSACCAGRTGGAACAGCCTGCCGTTCTGTCCGGAAAAATGCATCGGAATGACGGACGCCTTGGCATCCTGGACCAGGCGTGCCGGAAACATCTTCCATGGCAGGTCGCGCGCCCGGCCAAAGCCTTTCGGCGCGGTGGCGACRCCRCCAGCGGGAAACACCACGATGGTGACGCCTTCTTTCACCAGCCGCACCGCCTCATGGCGCACGGCCATGTTGTTCTTCAGCGCGTCCTTGGTCTCGGAAAAATCGATTGGCAGCGAATAGGGCTCCATCTCGCGAATCTTCAGCAGATCCTTGTGGATCATCACCCGRAACGGCCGCCCSAGCTGCTCKGCCAAYGASAGCACGGCAATGCCGTCGCCGATGCCGAACGGATGGTTGGCMACGATCACCAGCGGYGTGTCCGGCAATGGCGCGGGCGGCCATTGGTCGGCGGTCCGTATCCGCACGTCGATCAGGTCGAGCATGCGGCTGAACACGCGCTCGCCCGATGGCACCACCTGGCGGCGCCAGAAATCATAGAGCGCGGCATAACGGTCGCGCCCCGACAGGCCTTCGATGGAATGGATGACCCAGCGCGTCAGCGCCGGCTGGTGCGGATTGGCGTAGGAAAGTTCGGGAAATGGTTTTTCGCGCAATTTCAGCTTGAGCATAGCGATTCGTTACAAGATCGGCGTGACAAGGATGTGAAAATGGCGGTGGATCGCTCCACCGCCATCACCAAAGTGCTGTTCAATCAGGCAGCGCGTTTGCGCCTGCGGTCCGGCGTCACCGCTTCCTCGGTCAGCCGTTCGATCGCCT
The DNA here is from genome assembly GCF_056402975.1 of Mesorhizobium sp. P3_A9. Lineage (NCBI taxonomy): Bacteria > Pseudomonadati > Pseudomonadota > Alphaproteobacteria > Hyphomicrobiales > Phyllobacteriaceae > Mesorhizobium > Mesorhizobium sp. P3_A9. Next base: position 6,882 of record NZ_JBFUGJ010000284.1, read on the forward strand.
CGGCAAGACCAAGCGATTCCTGGTCGCGCGAGCCGAGCCGGCGCATGTTGACCGTCTGTTCCTCCGCCTCGCGTTTGCCGCAGACGAGGATGACCGGCACCTTGGCCAGCGAGTGCTCACGGACCTTGTAGTTGATCTTCTCGTTGCGCAGATCGGCTTCCGCCAGAAGCCCGGCAGCCTTCAGCTTTGCCACCACTTCGGTCGCATAGCCGTCCGCCTCGGAAGTGATCGTCGCCACCACCACCTGCAGCGGCGCGAACCACAGTGGGAAATGGCCGGAATAGTTCTCGATCAGGATGCCGAGGAAACGCTCCATCGAACCGCAGATGGCGCGGTGGACCATGACGGGCTGCTTCTTCTCCGAATCCGAGCCGATGTAGAAGGCGCCAAAGCGTTCCGGCAGGTTGAAGTCGACCTGCGTCGTGCCGCACTGCCATTCGCGGCCGATGGCGTCCTTCAGCACGTACTCGAACTTCGGCCCATAGAAGGCGCCCTCGCCGGGATTGATCGAGGTCTTGATCCGGTTGCCCGACCGCGTTCTGATCGTCTCCAGAACATTGCCCATGATCGCCTCGGCATGATCCCACGCCTCATCGGTGCCGACCCGCTTGTCCGGCCGTGTCGACAGCTTGACGCTGACCTCCTCAAAACCGAAATCGGCATAGGTCGACAGGATCAAATCGTTGATGCGCAGGCATTCCGCTGCGAGCTGCTCCTCGGTGCAGAAGATGTGCGCATCGTCCTGCGTGAAGCCGCGCACGCGCATCAGCCCGTGCAGCGCGCCTGATGGTTCATAGCGATGCACATTGCCGAATTCTGCAAGTTTTACGGGCAGATCGCGATAAGACTTCAACCCATGCTTGAAAATCTGCACGTGGCCCGGGCAGTTCATCGG
>NZ_JBFUGJ010000285.1:0-7756 GCF_056402975.1 Mesorhizobium sp. P3_A9
GTATAGCCGGAGCCGGTGCCGATCTCGAGCACACGGTTTCCCGCCTCGATGGCAAGGGCCGCGATSACCGCCGCCTGCATGTCGGCGCCTTCGATCGCCTCGCCGCATTCGATCGGCAGCATRCSGTCCGACCAGGCGATCTGGTGGAAGTGGGGCGCCAGGAAACCGCGTCGCGGCGTCGCCTCGAACGCCGCGATTAGCGCCTTCGGCACCGTTCCCCTGCCGCGCAGGCGCAACAGGAAAGCGGCAAATCCTTCGCGGTCATCGATTGGCAGGTTCATGCAAGCGCCTTGCTCAGCTGGTCACGGATCTCATGCGCGGTGAGGTCGAGCTGCAACGGCGTCACCGACACCAGGCGGTTGCGCAGCGCGTAGAGGTCGGTGCCTTGCTTGCCTTCGACCGGCTCGCGGCCAAAGCGCAGCCAGTAGTAAGGCAGGCCGCGCCCGTCACGGCGCTCATCGACCCACAGGCTGTGCACGAGCTTGCCCTGCGTGGTGACCACCGTGCCGGCGACCTCCTCGGGAAGGCAGTTGGGAAAATTGACGTTGAGCAACACGCCGTCCGGCAATGGCGTCGCGACCAGCTTCTTCAGCAGTGCCGGCGCCAGCGCCTCCGTCGTCTCGTAGGGCACGACGCGATCCTCGCCGACATAGGAATAGCCCTGGCTGAGCGCGATCGAGCGGATGCCGAGCAGCGCGCCTTCCATGGCGCCGGCGACGGTGCCGGAATAGGTGACATCGTCGGCGATGTTGGCGCCGGAATTGATGCCGGACAGGATCAGGTCCGGCGCGCCGGGCAGGATCTTCTTCACCCCCATGATAACGCAGTCGGTCGGCGTGCCGCGCACGGCAAAATGCTTCTCGCCGATCTTGCGCARGCGCARCGGCTCCGAGATCGACAGCGARTGSGCATAGCCGGACTGRTCCTGCTCCGGCGCCACCACCCAGACRTCGTCCGACAGSGTGCGGGCGAYGCGYTCGAGCGACGCCAGGCCCTCGGCATGAATGCCGTCATCATTGGTCAGRAGRATGCGCATTATTTCGCTTCGATCTTTGYCAGACCGCCCATGTAAGGCCGCAGCACTTCAGGAATGGTTACGCTGCCATCCTCATTCTGGTAGTTTTCGATGACAGCTATGAGCGCGCGGCCGACGGCGGTGCCCGAACCGTTGAGCGTGTGGACGAAGCGATTGCCCTTGCCATCCTTGTCCTTGTAGCGGGCATCCATGCGACGCGCCTGGAAATCGCCGCAGACCGAGCAGGACGAGATTTCGCGATAGGCGTTCTGGCCGGGCAGCCAGACCTCGATGTCATAGGTCTTGCGCGCGCCAAAGCCCATGTCGCCGGTGCACAGCACCATGGTGCGGAACGGCAATTCCAGCCGCTTCAGCACTTCCTCGGCGCATTGCGTCATCCGCTCATGCTCGGCGAGCGAGGATTCCTGGTCGGTGATCGACACCAGCTCGACCTTGTAGAACTGGTGCTGGCGCAGCATGCCGCGCGTGTCGCGGCCGGCCGAACCTGCTTCCGAGCGGAAACATGGCGTCAGTGCGGTGAAGCGCAACGGCAGTTTTTCATGCGCCGTGATCTCTTCGCGCACCAGGTTGGTGAGCGGCACTTCGGCGGTCGGGATCAGGCCGAGCCTGCCCTCCCCATGCTTCACAAAGAACAGGTCTTCCTCGAACTTCGGCAGCTGGTTGGTGCCGAAAAGCACCTCGTCGCGCACCATCAGCGGCGGGATCACTTCCTCATAGCCATGCTCGGTCGTGTGCAGGTCGAGCATGAACTGGCCGATGGCTCGTTCCATCCGCGCCAGGCCGCTCTTCAGCACGGTGAAACGCGAGCCCGACAGCTTTGCCGCCCGTTCGAAATCCATCATGCCGAGCGCTTCGCCGATCTCAAAATGCTCCTTCACCCAGTTCGGCCGCGTCGGCACCGTGCCGACAATGTGTTTGACGATATTGTCGTGCTCGTCCTTGCCGACCGGCACGTCGTCGAGCGGCACATTGGGCAGCACTGCCAACGCGTCGTTCAGAGCCTTGTCGAGTTCGCGCTCGCGCGCCTCGCCATTCTGGATGAAGGTTTTTATCTCGCCGACTTCGGCTTTCAGTTTCTCCGCAAGCGCTGCATCGCCCGAACGCATGGCGTTGCCGATCTCCTTCGAGGCGGCATTGCGGCGCTCTTGCTTGGTCTGCAGTTCGGTGACGTGTTCGCGCCGCGCCTCGTCTGAGGCGATCAGCCCGTCGACCGTGGACTGCGCCTCAGCCGCCGACCACGAGCGCTTCACCAGCGCCTCGACAAGGGCCTTCGGGTTGTCGCGAATCCATTTGATATCAAGCATGGTTTTTTCGTCCTCAAGCTAGGCCAGAGGGCGTAAACCGCATCCTTGATCGATGCAAGATGAGGCTGGGCGGCAGCTGTCGTTTTCCGCCGCCGCTGACCTCTTAGGAAGCGGCCGGCGCTGGAGGTTCGTCCGGTGTTTTGTCAGCCACGGTCTCGCCGGCTTCCTGCTTCTCGCGCGCAACCCGCTGCTTTTCCTGGTCACGCTCGATCCAACGCGCGGCCCAGATCGAGACCTCGTAGAGAAGGATGGTCGGAATGGCCAGGCCGATCTGGCTCATCGGATCGGGCGGTGTCAGCACGGCAGCAACGATGAAGGCGATAACGATCGCCCATTTGCGCTTCTCGGCCAGCGCCTTGGACGACAGCATGCCGACACGCGTCATCAGGCTGGTCACCACCGGCAGCTGGAACACCAAGCCGAAGGAGAAGATCAGCGTCATGATCAGGCTGAGATATTCCGACACTTTCGGCAGCAGCGAAATCTGCACCTGATCGTCGGTGCCGGCCTGCTGCATGGCGAGGAAGAACCACATCACCATCGGCGTGAAGAAGAAATACACCAGCGAAGCGCCCATCAGGAACAGGATCGGCGATGCGATCAGGAACGGCAGGAAAGCGTTGCGCTCGTTCTTGTAGAGGCCGGGCGCGATGAACTTGTAGATCTGCGTGGCGATCAGCGGAAAGGCGATGACCATACCGCCGAACATGGCGAGCTTGACCTGCGTGAAGAAGAATTCCTGCGGCGCGGTGTAGATCAGCTCGACCTTGTGCGGATCGAGACCAGCCCATTTCGTCGCCCATTTGAACGGGACGACCAGAAGGTTGAACAGCCGCTTGGCGAAGAAGAAACAAACCAGGAAGGCGACGAAGAAGCCACCCAGCGACCAGATCAGGCGCCGGCGCAGCTCGATCAGATGCTCCATCAGGGGAGCGGACGATTTTTCGATCTCGTCCTTTTCCTTGTCCGAAACGCTCACTTGGCGGCTCCAGCCGTCTTTTTGGCCGCTGGCTTCTTCGCCGCGGCAGGCTTCGGTTCGGCTTTCGCCACGGTCTTGGCACCAGCCGGCTTGGCGGCAGGCGTCTTGGTTGCGGCAGGCTTTGCAGCGGTCATGGCCTTTGCCGACACCTTGGCCGCGGGCGCAGCTTTTGCAGTCACCGCGGGTGCGGCTTTTGCCGTCACCGGCTTCGCGGCAGTCGCGACCTTGGACGGCGCTTTTGCTGCCGGCGCGGCCTTGGTCGCTTTCTTGGCCGCAGCTGCCTTCGGCACCACGGATGCCGTCACCACCGATTCATCGGTCATCGCCGGGAAAATTGGGGCCGCTGGCGTGGTTTCTGGCCCGCTGACGCCAGGCATTTCCGTCGCGCCATTCTTCAGCGGTTCGGCGGCCTGTGCCGTCGAAGCGGCGGGCGTTGCCGGATCGGCGGCCGGCTTCGGCTTCATCGCTGCGTCGACACCGGCGCGCACATCGGACGCCGCCTGCTCGAACGGATTGAGCTGCTTCTTGATCTCGGCAACGGGGCTGAGGCCCCTGAGCTCGTCGACCGACTTCTTGACGTCGTCGAGCTCGGCTTCCTTCAGCGCTTCGTTGAACTGCTTCTGGAAATCGGCCGCCATGGCGCGCAGCTTCGCCGTCGTGCGCCCGAAGGTGCGCAGCATATTGGGCAAATCCTTCGGCCCGACGACCACGATCATGACGATCGCGATCACCAGCATTTCGGTCCAGCCGACTTCAAACATGGCAATCTGTTCCGACTAGAACTTTTGGCTCAGCTCTTGCTGGCTTTTTCCTTCACGGCCGAAACGGTCTCGTCGGCACGGTGTTCGACGGTGCGCTTGTCCTCAGCGACGTCGTCGTCCGCCATGCCCTTCTTGAAGCTCTTGATACCCTTGGCCATGTCGCCCATCAGTTCCGGAATCTTGCCGCGGCCGAAAACCAGCAGCACGATCACCAGCACGATCATCCAGTGCCAAATCGAAAATGAACCCATAGCAAATCTCTCTCGAATGTTTTCCCTGGCGATGATCTATGCGTTTTCGCGTTGGGATTCAAACACAACAGCGACAGAGTTTATGAAAGGGTGACGGATGTCACGCTTTTTCGACTCGCTGGCCCGCTACCAATCGGCGCATCTACGACCTATCGGCGCGCTTGGACAGAGCGCCAATGGTCAATCTTCCGTGACGCGCGGCGTCAAAAGGCCGAGTTCCTCGAGGTCGATGTCGGTCAGCGGATCCTCGTCCTCGGTCAGCGCATCCGGGTCGGCCGGCGGCTGCGGAATGGAGAAGTTCGACGGCATGCGGCCCGAAAGCAGGCCCGCCCCCTTCAGCTCCTCCATGCCGGGAAGATCGCGGATTTCCTCGAGCGCGAAATGGTCGAGGAAGGTTTCGGTGGTGCCGTAAGTGACGGGACGGCCAGGCGTTTTGCGGCGGCCGCGCATGCGCACCCATTCCGTCTCGAGCAGCGTGTCCAGCGTGCCCTTCGACGTCTCGACACCGCGGATGTCCTCGATCTCGGCGCGCGTCACCGGCTGGTGATAGGCGATGATCGCCAACACTTCGAGCGCCGCGCGCGACAGCTTGCGCTGCTGCACCGTGTCGCGGCTCATCAGGAAGGCGAGATCGCCGGCGGTGCGGAACGCCCAGGCGTCGCCGACGCGCACCAGATTGACGCCGCGCCGCGCATAGACCTGCTGCAGCTCGGCCATGGCAAGGGCGATGTTGATGCCGTCGGGAAGGCGCGCGGCAAGCTGCTTTTCGCTGACCGGCTCGGCGCTGGCGAAAACAATCGCCTCTGCCATGCGCACGGCTTCCGCCATATGCAGGCGCTCGGCCGGGTTCTGTGCCGGATTCTGGACGGAAGCCTCGTCGAGATCGCCCTCTTCCGGCCCATCATCCACCTTGAAGGGGATAACCGAAGCGTTGGCGCGTTCGCTCATGATGCCACCTCGACTGCCTTGATTGCCTGCACGCGGCCGCGCAGATAGATCGGTGCGAACGTCTGATCCTGCCGCAAATCCATCGTGCCGTCGCGCACCAGTTCCAATGTTGCCGCAAACGAACTGGCGATCGCCGTACGCCTTTCCTCTGGGCTGGTCATGTACACGATCAGGAAGCTTTCCAGCGTCGTCCAGTCGCTGACAGCCCCGACCAGCCGGGTCAGGATGTCGCGCGCGTCCTTGAGCGACCAGACACCACGCCTGGCGATGGTCACATTGTTGATTGCCTGCTTCTGCCGCTGCTGGGCATAGGCGGTCAGCAAATCATAAAGCGACGCCGAATAGGCGTTGCGCTTCTCGATGATGACCATTTCCGGCATGCCGCGCGCAAACACGTCACGGCCGAGCCGGTTTCGGTTGACCAGGCGCGCCGACGCGTCACGCATGGCTTCCAGCCGCTTCAGCCGGAATTGCAGAACCGCCGCCAGTTCCTCGCCGCTTTCGCCCTCTTCACCCGGCTGTTTTGGGATCAAGAGCTTCGACTTGAGGAAGGCAAGCCACGCCGCCATCACCAGATAGTCGGCCGCGAGTTCGAGCCGCAGCGCCCTCGCCGTCTCGACAAAGGTCAAATACTGCTCGACCAGCGCCAGGATCGAGATGCGTGCCAGATCGACCTTCTGGGTCCGGGCAAGATGCAGGAGAAGATCGAGCGGACCTTCGAAGCCGGCCACGTCGACGACCAGCGACGGGTCGCCGGTGACGCGTGAATCGTCGTTCTCGGCCCACAGGCGGTCCATCGGTGCGGCCTTCGCAGCCTTGCTTTCCAATGTTTCCGCCACTGCCCTGTCACTTCCCTTCGTTAGGCCACCGCATCGAAATAGGTGGCGAATTCAGCGCGTATCTCGGTTTCCTCGACCGCGTCGTGTTTCTTTATATAGGTCAGTGCCCGCTTTGCGCGCTCCAGCGACTTGCCCTCAAGCCCCTTGGTGCGCGAGGCGATGCCCGCCATCTCCTCGAAAACGCCATTGCAGTGAAGGACCAGATCGCAGCCCGCCGCAAGGATCGAGGCAGCCTTTGTGGGGAAATCCCCAGAAAGTGCCTTCATCGAGGTATCGTCGCTCATCAGCAACCCATCGAAGCCGATCTCGCGGCGGATGATCTCGTCGATGACCTTGCCGGATGTGGTCGCCGGGTTGTTGGGGTCGATGGCGCTGTAGACGACATGCGCCGTCATCGCCATCGGCAGGTCGTTAAGCTCCCGGAATGGGGCAAAGTCATGCCGTTGCAGATCGCTGAGCGAGGCGTTGACTATTGGCAGCTCGAAATGCGTGTCGGCAAAGGCTCTGCCATGCCCCGGAATATGCTTCATCACCGGCAGCACGCCGCCGGCCATCAGCCCYTCYGCCGCSGCGCGGCCGAGTTCGRTGACCGGRCGMGGSTCCTTGCCATAGGCGCGCGCGCCGATGACRTCGCTGGCGCCTTCGATCGGCACGTCGAGCACCGGCAGGCAATCCGCCGTGAYGCCGTAGCGCAAGAGGTCGAAGGCGTGCAGGCGCGCCATCAGCCATGCGGCACGGGCGCCGGCGTCGTGATCGTCGCGCCACAGCGCGCCAAGCGCCCCACCCGCCGGATAGTTCGGCGCCAGCGGCGGCCGCAGGCGTTGCACCCTGCCGCCTTCCTGGTCGATGAACACCAGCGCGTTCGGGCGTCCGATACAGTCGCGCATCTCGGCGACCAGATCGCGGATCTGCTCGGTCTCGCCAATGTTGCGGGCAAACAGGATGAAGGCCCACGGGCATTCATTGCGATAGAAATTGATTTCTTCGCGGGTGAGCGATTTCCCGGCACAGCCGAGGATCATGGCTTTTGATTCGGTCATATCAGGAGTTTAGGGCTTCGCGCGGCCAAAGGGAATCGTCTCTGGACACATGCGTGGAAGCACGTGACTTGCTTCCACATGAAAAAGCACTGGGCACATGAAAAAGCACTGGGCACATGAAAAAACGCTGGGCACATGAAAAAGCCGGCGCGACCTTGGGCCGCGCCGGCTTTGATTGATTGAAACGCGTTTAGCGCGACACGAAGCAGTTGCCGCCGGCAGCCTTGTAGCTGGTGCACAAATTGATGGCATCGTTGCGCGACTGGGCCACGACACGGACGCGGTAGAACGTGCCCTTGCCGGCAATCTCGGCCTTGACGATGTTGGCGGTGCGGCCGGCAAGCACGCTGCCATAGCGGCGCTGCAGATCCTGGTAGGTCGACTGGGCGCTTTCCACCGTCGGCTGCGAGGCAACCTGCATCGACCACGAACCACCACCGGTCGCAGTCGTTGCCGGATCGATGGAAGCAACCTGGTCGGGCTTGACCTCGCCGACGACGTCGACCGGCTGATCCGACGGACGCTGCGGCGCGATCGCAACCTTGGCCGGAGTGTTGGCTGACTGCGCCTTCGCCGGCTTGGCTGCAGGCTTGAGGGC
>NZ_JBFUGJ010000286.1:0-7670 GCF_056402975.1 Mesorhizobium sp. P3_A9
GTGGCGACCAGATCATCCTCAACATGCCGTCTGACATCACCTTCAACATCGATCAGGATGCGGTGAAGCCTGGCTTCTATCCGGTGCTGAATTCGGTCGCTCTGGTGCTGAAGAAGTTCAAGCAGACCACGGTCGACGTGTTCGGCCATACCGATTCGACCGGCGGCGAACAGCACAATTTCGATCTGTCGCAGCGCCGCGCACTGGCGGTCGCCAACTATCTGTCCGGTCAGGGCGTCGATCAACGCCGCTTCGCGGTCACCGGCTTCGGCAAGACGCGTCCGATCGCATCCAATGCGACGGCCSMSGGCCGCGMSCAGAACCGCCGCGTCGARATCCAGCTGTCGCCGCTCACCTGAGCGGTATCGATCAGAAACGAAAACGGCCCCGCAAGGGGCCGTTTTTGTTTGAGGACGTCGACGCTCTTCAGATACGGCGCCAGAGTATTAGCTAGTTCTAATTAACGACTTTCCCGCGGTCATGGAAAGGAATAGCATCGTCCCGTTCCTGAGGGGATGAGGCGGTACAACTGGCCGCGCTATAAGCATTTTTCCGCCTCGGTCTTGCACGGCCAGATCAGAAAGTCTGGGAGGAATGCATGACAAGAACAGGCCTAGGGCGCTGCGGCGTCCTCGTTTTGACCGGTGTTGCAGGCGCATGGTTGGGGGTCGCTACGGCTTGGGCCGAGGACGCCAACAAGGCCGACATCGATGCCTTGAAAAAGTCGCTCGCCAAATATGAGGACTACACSGCCGCCRTYCGCGACCTCTATCTGTCGACCGTCGGCTGCGTCTACTACAGCGGAGAAAAGATACCGGGCTCGATGGAATACCCGAAAGGCGCCATGGGCATCCATTTCGTCAACGTTCCAAGTGTTGGCCAGAAACTCGACCCGATGAAGCCCAACGTCCTGATCTACGAGCCGACCAAGAAAGGCCTGAAGTTGGTCGGCGTGGAATGGCTGGTGCCGCTGACGCCGGACGTCAAAGCGCCGCCGAAGCTGTTTGGCCAGACCTTCATGGGTCCGATGGAGGGACACTATCCGCTCATTCCGAGGGAGTTCGTCCACTACGATCTTCACGCCTGGCTGTTCAGGGACAATCCGAACGGCATGTTCAGTCCGACGAACCCGAACGTGAAATGCACCAAGGCCGACTTTCCGATGCTGGARAAACCGACCAAGATGATGCCCGGGCCGATGTAACGGCCGAGCTGAGCCAGAAGCTTACCGCGAAGGCAAGCCGGATCGCTGGCTTGCCTTCCAAAGCAGACGGAGATCAGACCTTTGCGACGATGCGCATGAAGGCCGGCATGTCATCGCCAAAGCCAACGGTGGTGTCGTTGTCTTCCTGGTGGCGGTGACGGGCAGGGCGGTTGCTATCGCGCTGCGGCCTGGTGTCGCCCCGCTCCGGTGCGCGCTGTTCGTTGCGATCGGAGGATTTGCGTTCGGTGTTTTCCGAACGGATCGCCTCCTTGCGCGCACGCCTTTCGCCAATGTCGGCGACGGGCGTCTCAGCCACATCGGGCTGTTCCTGCTGTGCGACCACCGGCGAGGCATCTTCCTCGCTGTGTTTGGCGCGACGTTCGCCGCCCTTCTTGCGTTCGCCCCTGTCCTTGCGATCGTCGTCCTTGCGGCCGGCACGGCGCGGCGCGCCTTTGCCACGGCGCGGAGCATCGTCCTCGCCGCCTTCGCTGGCCACGACCGTCGACAGGTCGCCGTCATGCCACTCGATCTTGTTGCCGATCAGCCGTTCGATGGCGTCGATGTATTTGGTGTCCGACTTGGTCGCGATGGTGAAGGATTTGCCGGAGCGCCCGGCGCGACCGGTGCGGCCGATGCGGTGGACATAGTCCTCGGCATGGATCGGCACGTCATAGTTGAAGACGTGGCTGACRTCGGGGATGTCGAGGCCGCGCGCGGCGACGTCCGAAGCCACGAGATAACGAAGCTTGCCGTCACGGAAATTGGCCAGCATCTGCATGCGGGCGCGCTGGTCCATGTCGCCATGCAGGGCGCCGGCATCGAAATCATACTTCAGCAGCGAGCGGAACAACTCCGACACTTCGACCTTGCGGTTGCAGAAGATGATGGCGTTCTTCAACTCCGCGTCTTCAGCCTTGATGAGGTTGCGCAACGTTTCGCGCTTGTCCCAGGGCTTCGAGCCGGACTTCACCAGCCGCTGGATAATGTTGGTTGCGGCGGACGCAGCCTTCGAAACCTCGACGCGCACGGGCGCGTGCAGGAATTTTTCCGTCAGCTTGGTGATTTCCGGCGGCATGGTCGCCGAGAAGAACAGCGTCTGCCGGGTGAACGGGATCATTTCGCAGATGCGCTCGATATCGGGAATGAAGCCCATGTCGAGCATGCGGTCGGCCTCGTCGATAACGAGGATCTCGACGCCGTTGAGCAGCAGCTTGCCGCGTTCGCGGTGGTCGAGCAGACGGCCAGGCGTCGCGATCAGCACGTCGGCGCCACGCTCCAGCTTCTTGTCCTGCTCGTCGAACGACACGCCGCCGATCAAAAGCGCGATGTTGAGCTTGTGGTTCTTGCCGTATCGGATGAAATTCTCTTCGACCTGGGCGGCGAGTTCGCGCGTCGGYTCCAGGATCAGCGTGCGCGGCATGCGGGCGCGKGCCCGGCCTTTTTCKAGGCGGGTCAGCATCGGCARCACRAAGGAAGCCGTCTTGCCGGTGCCGGTCTGGGCGATGCCCAGAATATCCTTGCCGAGCAAGGCGTGCGGGATCGCACCAGCCTGGATCGGCGTCGGCTGGGTGTAGCCGGCATCGGTGACTGCGGAAAGGACCTTCGGCGACAGGCCGAGGTCTGCGAAGGTCAACGCTTCTTGAGCGGTCGTGGTGTCTGAGGACAAGTGTTGTTGTCTTTGGCTGGTTCGGGGAAGCGCAACGGCGTCYGTCGCGGCAAGCGCCACGCGCCTGCAAGATTGGTATTGCGATTAGGCGCAAGTCCGCGATTTGTCAACAGAAACGGGCGGGATTGGCACGAKTGTGAAGTTGTAACCTTAATCGCGATGGTTAATCCGGCCGCTTGTCTGTGTGCCGGCTCAGTAACGGAACTGTTCGGCCAGGATGCGCTCGTTCCAGGAATGATTGGGATCGAACAGCAACGTCGCCGTCGCGGTCGGCGATTCCCGTACCGTCACCGAAGTCACCGCCTTGACCTCGGTGTGATCGGCGGCGGCGTTCACCGGCCGCTTTTCCGGCTCGAGAATGTCGAAGCGCACGGTTGCCTTGTTGGAGAGCAACGCGCCACGCCAGCGGCGCGGGCGAAACGGGCTGACTGGGGTCAGCGCCAGCAGCGGTGCGTCGAGTGGCAAGATCGGGCCGTGTGCGGAGAGATTGTAGGCGGTGGATCCGGCTGGCGTGGCGATCATGACGCCGTCGCAGCTCAGTTCTTCGAGCCGGATCTGTTCATCGACGCTGATGCGGATCTTGGCTGTCTGATAGGATTGGCGCCACAGCGCAACTTCGTTGATCGCCAGCGCCGAAACGGTCTCGCCTTCCGAGGTGACGGCCAGCATTTCCAGCGGGCGGATGGTTTCGGCGACCGCAGCCGCGATTCGCTCGGTCAGCCCCCCGGAACGGTACTCATTCATCAGGAACCCGATGGTGCCACGGTTCATGCCGTAGACCTTCTTTCCGGTTCCCATCGTGTCGCGTAAAGTCTGCAGAAGGAAGCCGTCGCCGCCCAGGGCCACCACGACTGCGGCCTCCGCGATCGAAGATTGGCCATAACGCGCCGACAGACTTTCCAGCGCCGCCTTGGCGTCTGCTGTGTCGGACGAGACGAAGGCGATGCTGTTGGCGGCTGTGCTCATGGCTCCCCGATCGCGACCGATTGGCGGCGGGTCTGGTCGCGCCAGCGCCGGGGTAGCATGGTGCGGGCGGCTCTGCAAAGAGAGCCGTTGCGCCGGTGGGTAAAGCCATGCCGCGACGGCGTCGCCAGCACCGGCAGGTCGCGCTTCATGACATGGCGCGCGCGAATGTGATGGTTAAGGCGGGGCTTAAACTCTCGTAAAGGCGGATCGATCATGTTAGCCGGGATGGATGGCGTGGGGGCGCCCGCAGCACCGCAAGTATCCTTCGGGATGCCAAAGGACGCTGTGGCACTTTTGATTTGTGCGCATGATCCCATGGACGAACCTAGATGTTCGGGGGCACGCACCAACCAGACGAGGCCGACATATTGCCGGTAGCACGCCTGATCATCGTCTTTCTCATGCTGGGTAGCTTCGCGCTGGTCTTCGCCGAGCTTGTGCGGCAGTCGGAAGCAATGAGTAACAGACCGCTGCCCACGGCGTCACGCTGTGGCGATGCCAGCGGCATGCCTTGCCCGCAACGGGCACTGTAACCGCGGAGTAACCGCGAAAATTCATTTTCCCTATCCGCACCCAAGGTTTCGTCCTCGGGCGACCAGTCATCGGCTGGCGCAGGACAAGTTTGATCGTTGCAATTGCGGCAGCGATGAAAGCACTGGTAGAAGACACTCGGATCTGGATAGGACCTTGGTCCCATCGTCCTGGAAAACAAGCCCTGCGGCGCGTTGGCCGGTCGAGTTTTCTGGAAGGGAGTGTGGATGGCGCGCAGCGTGTTGGTTTCTGGGGGCTGCGGCTTCATTGGCTCCCACCTTGTCGATCGCCTGCTGCGGCGCGATGATCTGGAAACGCTTGTCGTCGTCGACAATCTGTGGACCGGATTGCGCGACAACCTTGCCCATGTCGCGGACCCGCGGTTCAGCCTGCAAATTGCCGATGCCGAAAGCTTCACGGCCGGCCGGCATTTCGATGAGATCATCCATCTGGCGTCACCGGCTTCGCCCGTATGGTACATGCGCGAGCCGGCTCGCACGATCAAGGCCAACATAGGCGGCGCGCTCAATCTTCTATCGCTGCTCAGGCCCGGCGGTCGCTTCTGCTTCGCCTCGACCTCGGAAGTCTATGGCGATCCCATGGTGTCGCCCCAACCGGAGAGCTACCGGGGATCCGTGGACTGCACCGGGSCAAGGGCGTCCTATGATGAAAGCAAGCGCTGCACCGAAGCGCTGCTGTTCGAAGAGCAACGCGTCAATGGGCTCGATGTCCGCGTCGTCAGGTTGTTCAACACCTATGGGCCGCGAACGCGCATCGATGATGGCCGCGCTGTTTCGAATTTTGTCAGCCAGGCCCTGACCACTGGAATCCTGACCGTCTATGGCGACGGCTCGCAATCGCGCAGCTGGGGTTACGTCGACGATATCGTCGATGGGTTGGAGCGTTTCTTCTGGCGTGACAGCATCTCGCACCGCGGCCCCTTGAACATCGGCAACAATCGTGAGGTCTCGGTTCTCGAGACCGCGAAATTCGTCAGTTCGCTTGTGGCTGGCAGCCGCATCGAACACCATGCGCCTGCCCTGCAAGATCCGACGAACCGGTGCCCGGACTTGACCCTGGCAAGGCAGGTTCTTCCCGGATGGGAGGCAAAGACCAGTTACCAGGAAGGGATACGGCGCACTTTCGAATGGTTTCGCCGACAGATGGCGACTGACGGCAGATCGGCGGCCTCAGCCTGAGCCTGGGGCCCGACCCGTCATAGCGACCGTGAAACAGAATCTAGACTGCCGGTGAAGTAGGGTCCAAGCACGGTTTCAAAGGCCTTCAAGGCCGCGCCGATCGCCTGATGCATGTCGAGATACCGGTAGGTGCCCAGCCGTCCGCCCAGATGCAGGTTTTTCTCGGCGTCCGCCCGTTCGAGGTAACGACGGTACACCGCCTGATCCCGGCGCGTGTCGATCGGATAGTAGGGCTCGTCGCTGCGGCCGGCAAAACGGGAATACTCGCGGCCGATCAGTGTCTTGTCGCTGTTGTGCTGGCGTTCCGGATTGAAATGCCGGAACTCGACGACGCGGGTGTAGGGCACGTCCTCGTCGGCATAGTTCATGATCGCCGTGCCCTGATGATCCGGCGTGTCCATGACCTCGAGATCGATATCGATCGTCCGCCAGCCGAGCTCGCCCTCGCAATAGTCGAAATAGCGGTCGATCGGACCGGTGTAGACGACCGGCAAGCCTTTCGGAAGCAAGGGTTTGATATCGAAGAAGTCGACGCCAAGCCGTGTTTCGATGAGCTCATGGGCGAGCATCTTTTCGAAGATCGCCGTATAGCCATCCACAGGTTGGCCTTGAAAGCGGTCGTTGAAATAGCCGTCCTCGAATGTGTAGCGGACCGGCAGGCGCGCGATGATCTGTGCCGGCAGTTCGCGCGGGTCCGTCTGCCATTGCTTGGCGGTATAGCCCTTGATGAAGGCCTCGTAGAGCGGACGGCCGACGAGCGAAATCGCCTTCTCCTCGAGATTGGCCGGCGGGCGATCGCCAAGCTCCGCCGCCTGCTCGGCGATCATGCCGCGCGCCTCATTGGGGCTCAGCCGCTTGCCGAAGAACTGGCAGATCGTGGCAAGGTTGATCGGCAGCGGATAGACCTTGTCGCGATAGGTCGAGAACGCACGATGGCGATAGGCCGTGAAACCGGTGAAGGCGCGCAGATAGTTCCAGACCTCCTCGTTGGATGTATGGAAAAGATGCGGCCCGTAGCGGTGGATCTCGACGCCGGTGGCGGGATCTTGTTCGGTGTAGGCATTGCCGCCGATGTGCTGGCGCCGGTCGATCACCAGCACGCGCCGGCCGAGTTGCGTGGCGATGCGCTCGGCGAGCGTCGCGCCATAAAAGCCCGCGCCGACAATAAGGATGTCGGCCTTGCCAAGCAGGTTCTTGTCCATCCGGCCTTATCCATTCAGTGTTCAGCGTCAGCGCCTTATTCGCTGCCGTTGGTCATGATTCAAGCGAAAAACGACATCCGGCTGAAGTGTTTGGAAACGAGGTATTCCGGCTGGATGGATCAAAATATTTTGGTGGCTTGATCGTCTTTGTATAGATTAGAAGAATCTTCAGAATTCGAACATTTATTTTATCGATATCGTTGATCGATCGGTCCAGTAAAAAGCGGCCACCGTAGGGTCTTGCATCCATGAAACTTATCGTCGTGACGCCGGCCGGGCGCGAGAAATATCTTCGCTTGCTCAGCCATTACGTTCTGAAAAGCTCCGATGTGCACGAATGGCACCTGTGGGACAACTGCCGCAACGAAGCCGATCGAGCCTACCTGCAGAGACTGGCCGCTTCCGATCCACGCTGCCGGATCAAAAAACTTCCACACGCCAATGGCGGGTTCAATGTCATCGGTGACTTCTATCGTTTTTGCGATRATGTCGACGCTTTCTATCTGCGCCTCGACGACGATGTGGTTTTTGTCGAGGACGGCTTCTTTCAAAAGTTCATGGCCAGGGTCATGGCCGAACGAGGATCAGCCATCTGGTACGCGCCGCTGATCATCAACAATGCGATCTGCAATTCACTGATCAAACAGCTTTCCAGGGTTGTGGTGGAGGGGCCGCTTACGTGCCAGGCGTCATGCGAGTTCTCCTGGGCACATGCCAGCTTTCCGCAGGCGCTTCATCCGGTCTTCATCGAAGCTGTCCGCTCCAACCGGCTCGATGACTTCCGGATCCCGGACCGGGAGATCAGGCTGTCGCGCTTCTCCATCAATGCGATCGGTTTCTTCGGGTCGGATATTGTCGGTCTGGGAGAGGATTTCCATCCGCCGTCAGGCGATGAGGAAGAG